>CAZEGG010000102.1:0-10376 GCA_964511755.1 uncultured Desulfobacteraceae bacterium
CAGCCATGATACAGGCCTCCTATACTGAACTCGAAAAAAACAGGGGAATCTTGAAAAACGGGGTGGCTCCCTTCGACGATGCCGACGATTCTGCGGTAGACAAATTCAACATTCCCCAGCAGGCTTCGATCTATTATGCCGGGCGCATCTTCGATCACGTCGGAGCCTTTGCGCAGCTCACCTATGACGGCACGGGCAACGATGTTGCACTCGACAACACCGATATTCGTCACTCAAGAGAAAGAACGGTAGCAGGAAAAGATTTTACTTACGGTTTCACCATCGATAACAGTCCCACGATGGAAGATGTCTGGAACAGTACTCCTACGTGGGGTTTTCCCTATGGCAGCTCAAGTGTTGCCCCGAGCCCTGCTGCGGGGGCCCTTGTGGACGGTGCGCTTGACCAGCAGGTAGGAGGCGTCGGTGCCTACGTCTATTGGGACAATTTGATCTACGGCGATTTCACCCTTTACCGCACCACGAATGACGGCATCGCGCGCCCTCTGGGGGCTGGCACAACAGATGATATTGTGACGGACGGCGTGGTTCCTTATTGGCGGCTTGCGCTTCACCATCAATGGCTCAAACACGGAATAGAGTTGGGCACATATGGACTCAATGCCGATGTTCATTCCGGGAGCGACGGGAGCGGGCCAACAAATCACTTCAGAGATTATGCCTTCGATATGCAGTACCAATACACGGGCGCGCGCCATCTCTTCTCTGTTCAGGGAACGTGGATACACGAAACGCAGGACTGGGATGCCGGTTTCCCCGCAGGACGTGCGGCAAACCCGTCGGATACCCTCAAGACCTTCAAAGCAAATGTGAACTACTACTATGAAGCCCAGGTAGGCATCATCGGCGGTTCTCTGGCATATTTCTCCATAACCGGAGATCGGGACAGGCTGCTCTATGCTCCGGCACCGATAAACGGCAGCAGGAACGGGCGCCCGGAAAGCAAGGGATTTATTCTGGAAGGGGACTTTGTTTTCAAGAATAAGTACAAATTTTCCTTACAGTATACCATTTACAACAAGTTCAACGGGGCAGGTGGGAATTACGACGGATCAGGAAGGGATGCCTCCGACAACAACACACTCTACCTCCTGGCGTGGCTCATGTTCTAGGTTCTTCTAACGGTAATCTATGGTCAGCCCTGCATGTTCCTGGAGTTCCGTAGGGTAAAAGATCTGTCCTGAGGTTGAGGAGAAGTCATCATGTTCGATTTCGTTTATCGGTTTCTGGAGAAGCTCGGATACACACACCCGATCCATCCAACGGAAGTTCATATGCCCATAGGATTAGTGGTCGGAACCTTGATATTTGCCCTGGTAGCCGTGATTTTTCACCGGGACAAGCTGCGTTTTACTCCGCGGCAATGCATGACTCTTGCCTTTATCTGGATTTTTCCCACCATGCTGCTCGGCATCATGGACTGGCAGCACTTCTACCATGGCGAACTGCTCTTTCCTATCAAGGTCAAGCTTGTCGTGGCTCCCTTGCTTGCCGTTCTCATGGTTATCGCCCTTCTTCTGGGAAGGAAGTACGGGGCTCGGTCCAAGGCCGCCATTTCCCTGTACTTCCTGTGCTTCTGCGCGGTAGTCGTCCTGGGATATTTCGGCGGGCAACTCGTCTATGGAACCAGTTCTTCGCCCTCCCTCCAGCAGTACAAAGCCGGGCAAAAGATCTTCGTGGCGAACTGCAGCCCTTGCCACCCGCACGGAGAGAATGTCATCAAACCGAACCTTCCCCTGAAGGGATCGCCGAAGCTGGTGAATTTTGATACCTTTTCAGGATTCATCCGCAATCCCCGACTGCCGGACGGTTCGAAGGGCGCCATGCCTGACTTCTCCGCTGCGAAGCTTCCAGAAAAAGAGGCAAAGGCCTTGTATGGATATATCACCCATGTTTTGGAGCAACTCCAGAAAGGATAGCAAAAGGGAACCACTACCGTCCTGGGATCCGGACAGTGGTGTCATAGCACACTCCAGGAGAACATGGATCAGAAAGAATAATTGGAGAAAGGAGAAAACCATGAAAAGAGCGACAGATTATCACAAAACCGTGCTGCCCGGAAAATGGGGCAGAATTTTCCCAATTGCCGTTCTCTTTGTCTTTCTCGCCACGGGAATCTTTACCACCTGCAGCGGGAAGGACGAGCAGGCCGAAAAAAAATCCAAAACGGCACCGGTGGTATCTGAACAGAAGGAGGCAGCAGCGGTAAAACCATCCCAAACCCAGACGCCGGAAGACTGGAGGACGGCCATTGAATGGGTTGCCGCGAAGGCCATTCCTTCGGTGGTTCATATCGAAGTGACCGAATATCAGGAAGTCACAAACCCCATGTATCCCTTCGAGAACAATCCTTTCTTCGGGCAGTTTTTCGGTATCCCGAGGGGACCCCGAAAATTCAAACGCGAGCTGAAAGGGCTTGGGAGCGGGATAATCATGGATGCGCAGGGTCATATCCTGACCAATAACCACGTTGCCGGCGGCGCCAGTAAGATTGATGTGCTTCTGGAGGACGGCCGACATTATCCGGGCAAATTGGTGGGTGCGGACCCTCTGACTGACCTTGCCGTGGTCGAGATTTCGGCAAAAGTCCCGCTTTCCGTTGCGACCTTCGGAGATTCCGACAAGGTGAAAGTAGGCCAATGGGTAGTGGCCATCGGGCAGCCCCTTGGCCTCAGTCAAACGGTGACCCAGGGCATCATCAGCGCCAAGCACCGGGCCAATATCATGAATCCGAGCAGCTATGAGGATTTTCTGCAAACCGATGCCCCCATCAATCCGGGCAACAGCGGCGGTCCTTTGCTGAATCTAAAGGGAGAGGTAATCGGAATTAATTCGGCAATCATGACTCAATCCGGCGGCTCTGAAGGTTTAGGCTTTGCCATCCCGAGCACCATGGCGATTCAGATCGCAAAGCAACTCATCGCGCACGGCAAGGTTGTTCGGGGGTGGCTCGGGGTGAGCATTCAGAATCTCACGCCCGACCTGGCAAAGTCTTTTGGGGCTAAGAGCCTCAACGGCGTACTGATCGCCGATGTGGTCAAAGGCGGTCCCGCGGGCGAGGCCGGACTGAAAAGAGGAGATATCATACTGACCTTCGGAAATAAGGAGGTCACAGATGCCGATACGCTGCGAAATGAAGTAGCCTCAACGCCTGTCGGTCAGGAGACAAAACTGACCGTATTACGTAACGGAAAGAAAATCGAATTGACGGTCAAAATCGGAAACATGGCGGATGCGGCAAAATTTTACTCCTCATCCGTCAAGGCCCTGTTGGGCATCACTGTGCGCCCGGTGACAACAGAAGAAAGGGAGAAATATGGTTTGGAACCTCAGCAAGGGGTTGCAATCGCTTGGGTGGACCCGGAAGGGCCACTCGGCCGTGTGGGGTTCCAGGTCGGAGACATCATCCTCCAGATAAACAAACGCGCCATCGGGAATGTGGAAGATCTCGACAGCCTGGCCAGCATACTCGCGCCGCACCAGGGGGTCATCATCCTTGCCCTTGACCATCGAACCGGTGAACGGGCCTACGTCCGGGTGACGACCCGGTAGAAACCGGGATCAAGAGGCTGACGGGCCCCGCGTGTCGTGTTTTCGGCTGTGCCGGGAGAGGAGAATACTCTTTCGGCACAGCCGTTCTCTTTCCGTCGGTTGGAGGGACAAGCTTTCCAAATTGTCATTTTCCGGTAATTCTTTTGAAATCTTTCCTGCATAAATTGGCCGACAACCAGGAGGAAATCTGCATGAAAAATGAGCTGCTTCACATATTTCGAAATAGTCCGTTCGGGCGAGAGGTATTATTGCAGTCCATTTATTTTTGCCTGAGAAATGGTGTTCAGCTCAGAGTATATATTCCTGAGCACTCGCAGTTCCTTATGTATTTTCCTGAAGAAGCGGTGGCCGTGGATCTCGGGAGAGCCTTTCTCAGATCCCAGGAGAGTGCGAAAAAGCATGCCAAGGAAATAATACGGTCTATGGACGGTGAAGCCGGTTTCCTGCAACCAAAATCCTACACAGCTTCCACGCTTCCTGATATCCCGGTAGATTTCGGCTTTATGACCTGTCCGAGGACCATCAGCGATCTGTCCAGCAAGTTGAGCTTCGGGCATATAGGGCCCGGCGCGAGACTCATCATCAAGAATGCCCGCTTTCCTCTCATTATTCCCACCCCGTTCTTTAAGGAATGGAAACATATCCTCGTCTTTTTCGGCGGTTCAAGGAATGCAGTCAAGGCCTTTCGTCTCGGAATACGGCTGCGGGGTTTGAGCGGCCTTCCCCTGGAGCTATTTACCCACGCTGAAGGCAATCCAAGATCTTATTACGAACAAATTCTCGATGAGCACGATCTCTTATCACACGTTCAAACGGGCGGCGTGAGGTGGATATTTATGGAAAAAGGTTCATTTCGAGAAGCTCTGTACGATATCTCCCATGAGGCCCTCATTATTGTCGGAGCTCACGGTCACGGAGTGATGAAAGAAATCCTTTTTGGCAGCATGATGGAGCACATGCAAACAATACTACCCAACAACCTGGTCATTGTCGGACCACACTATACGGGTGATGCGTGAGCATCTGTGCCCGGAGAAAATTCCTTCCTCCTCTATTCGATGTGCTCTTCGGTTTGGAGAAGAACCTCATTTCCCTCGCACAAAGCAGGCAAATGACATAGCTTTCATGTTTACCCGAAGCCGGATCCACCAGTAGAGTTTTTTGCGTCTCTGAAAGCCAGTGTTTCGGGATGAATTCTGTGGGTGCTCAGGGTGGAACACTATGGTAGACCCCGATGGGACAATATGGTAAAATAAAAAGCAAACTTGACATGGAAGGACCACTTTAATCCAGTGTTTCCAGGAATGATATGCACCGGCCTTCCTGCCAGGATTTAACGCGTTCCGGAATTATACTCCTTCCGGAAGCGCAGAAAAACGTGTTGTGCGGATGCAGGAACCGAGATGGATCAGGAGAAGAAAGAGCGCAAAATACTGAAGCTGAAAAAGGAGGAAGGAACTGATGGATGAGATAAAACGAATTCTTGTGGTGAGCAGGATGACCCAATACTGCCGGAAGGCTGTCCATTACGGGATATCAATGGCTGAAAAATACGGCGCCGAACTCTATGTTATCCACGTGATTAACAACCCGTTCGGATACAAGGGGTGGAATCTCCCCCTGGTATCCCTGGAGGCTGAGTACAAACGGCTGCAGGAACAAGCTAAAGCCGAGTTGGATGCCATTGTTGAGTCGGAAAAAACAAATGGTCTCGTTGTAAAAGAAGAGCTCAAGACCGGAGATCCTTCAAAGGAAATCCTGAAATTCGTGGAGGAAAAGAACATCGATCTCATGATTATGCTGGCACATCAGGAATGGCGTCTGGAGCACTTCCTTTTCGGACGCAGCAATGAAGAGCTTATTCGCAAAATGCCCTGCTCAATTTTGCTGGTGAAGCAGGAGCCGCAACCTATGGAAGATTGATTCTTATGGAATGGACTGATCGGTTTCAAGGCCGGGGTCTTGAAACCGATCAAAGGAAGTCGCACCTTGCCTCTAGTTGGACCGCAACATGCGAATAAGGTGTCCCTGGTGAGTAGGTGACCATTGTACGACCACCTTTTGCCCCTCATGAAAATCCGACAACTTGGGTGGCATGCCCGTATCCTTGAGGACCGCATTGGTGGCCAGGGGACCTCCAACGACAAAGGTCTGCCCGTTAGCCAGCGGGACATCTATGACCACGGTATGGTAAGCGAGGTCTATGGCGGTAATTTTGCCGGTCATTTTGTAAAGGCTGTAAATCTTGGTTTCCCCCATAGCAGGGACCGTCAGGCCAAGAGCCACAAAGAATAAGGCCCCCGCAGTCAAAATTCTTCTGAAAGTCTTTTTCCCTTTCATTTCCTGTCTCCTTTCATGGGAGAAAGTTGCTTTTGACGAAATCCAGTTTCCGGCTGGCTGCTTCGAGACCACCAAGCGACATCATGTTCAAACGAACAGTCTCAGAGGAGATCAACGGCGTCTTTAGTCCCTGAGATGATGGGCGATTTCTCCCACCGTCTTCCGCAGCTTTCCCCAGTCTATTTCCATTTGTCTCAATTCCTTGGGTTGAATATAGGCCCGTTCCAGATCCATTCTGGCTTTCTTGACATCTTCAAACAAAATATTGAGATGAACGTATGCATTATGCAATGCCTGTCCGAATCCGTCCCCGTCCTTACGACTCTTGAGGGAGAAACAATCACAGGCCATCTCGTTCACATCCACCTCAATCTGTTGCAAAAGATCCATGAGTTCCCGGATATCCTTTTCCTCGCGGCTCAAAGCCCATGCTGCATGATCCTGCTCCAGCCTTTCGAGTCGCGATCTCAATCTATCGTTGTCTTTCATAAGTCGCCTGATATCTTCTCCCATGGTAGATTCCACTTCTGCCTCCTCTCGCTTCTGTTGATCATGTTCATAACTTTTAATAGGCCGCATGGACTTCCGTTGAAACCATTGTTATTCTATGTACCTAATCTTACGCGAGTCTTGCGGGAAGATTACATTTTGGAAATGTTCTTCAAACGAGTGGCAATATGAACAACTTCCAAAGATGACCTTGCTTAATGCTGTCTTTTTTGACACTATAAACGAACATCTGAAGCAGATCCGGGCGAGACATGTCACCAGCGGAACTTATTCACTCTTACGGCTATATCGGTGTTCTGATAGGGACCTTTCTGGAAGGGGAAACGACCCTGATTCTTGCCGCCTTTGCAGCCCACCAGGGATACCTGGAGCTGCCGTATGTGATGCTGGTGGCCTCTGTCGGAAGCCTTTGCGGAGACCAATCCTTTTTCTGGCTGGGCAGAAAACGCCGCGAAAAGACGTTGGAGAAACACCCTTCATTAAGGACCCGGGTTGCCAGGGCACAAGCCCTCACGGAACGGTACCGGACCCTCTTGATGTTCGCCTTCCGTTTCATGTATGGACTGCGAACGGTGATACCTTTTGCATTTGGAATGAGCCGTGTTCCCGCCGCTGAATTTATCTCACTCAGCGCGACAAGTTCCGTGGTCTGGGCTATCCTGGTAGGAGGCGTTGGATTCCTATTCGGAAATGTCCTGCAAGGCATTATGGGCAATATAAAGCGCTATGAGCTTATCGTGCTCGCGGCTATAGCCGCAATAGGAGTTGTCGTGTGGACCGTTTACCTCTGCCGCCGAAAGAAAAAGAAGCCGTTCTCCTTTCCTCAGAACCGTCACTGAGGCGGACAGGATTTAAGAAACCGCAGATGCCTATCGGTAGTCTCCAGAAAAAAGGGGTTACCCCCTCACTCTGCACCTTCTACCTGCCTCAGAGTGCATAAGGCTGGAACGTAAGCAAGTGCTCACCTCCTCATTCACTGAGTAATTTCTTAACGGTGACCTTGAGATCTGCGATCTTTATGGGTTTTGCAAAAAAGTCATCCACACTCTTTCGGAATGCTTCGACCGCTGCATCCAGGCTTGCAAAAGCGGTAATCATAATCACTTTGATTTCCGGGGACTCTTTTTTTATCGTGTTCAAGACTTCCATGCCATCAATATCTTTCATCTTCAAATCAGTAATGACCACATGAAATTTTTCTTCTTTCAGTCTGGCAAGGGCTGGCTTTGCATCGAGGAAGGCCTCCACCACATACCCATCTTGCTCGAAAGAGCTCTTTATCATTTTCCCTACAATGTTCTCATCATCGATTACCATGATTCTCCGGCCGTCCATTTATGCCCTCCTTTGTCGTGTAAGTAGGTAATTCTAAGATAAACGTTGTTCCCGCTCCAACTCTGCTCCTCACATCTATTGTCCCTTTGTGCTTTTTTATGATTCCATAGCTGATAGACAACCCCAGCCCCGTCCCTTCCGTGCCCTTGGTACTGAAGAACGGATCAAAGATATGCTCCAGAAATTCAGGGGGGATTCCTTTCCCCGTATCTTCGATTTCTATTATAATACGATCTTTGGATTCTGCAAGATTCGTCCGAAGAAGAACCGTGTCGCCTGCAGACATCGCGTGAATGGCATTCGTAAGCAGATTTACCAGTACTTCCCGGATCTTGTTTTCATCCATGAAAACCGGAGGAAGATCCTCCTGCAGTTCCAATTTCGTTTCAATTCCGGAGACGTCCAGCATATTCTGTACCAGTTTGAGAGAACTTCTCACGACCTTATTGATATCGGAAACAGTAAAATCCCTCTCTTTGGTTCTCGAAAAATCCAGAAGGTCTTGCACGATCCTCCTTATCCGTTCGCTCTCATCCAGGACTGTTTTCATGTAGTCAATCTTATCTTCCTGGGAAAGGTGATCAAAGAGCTCCAGATACGTTTGGGCGGTCATTGAAATATTATTAAGAGGATTTCCCAGTTCATGTGCCACGCCGGCCGTGAGCGTCCCCAGGGATGCCAGTTTTCTCGATTGAATGAGCTGTTCATGGCCGGTCTTCAGTTCTTCGCACATTGAATTGATCGCCGCCATGGCGGACCCCAGCTCATTATCCGGTATCTTCCCCTCTATTTTCACGAAGTTTCCATCAGATATGGAATTTGCCGTTCTTTCTATCCGGCGGAGGTTCTTGAACATTCTTGAAAAGAACAAGTAACTGCTCATGATGGAGACAAAAATAACAAGCCCGAAAAAGGAGAGTAATGTTCCTTTCGAAGCGGCTATGATGTTGTTCACCTCTCGTCTCTCGTCTCGTACCGTCTGCTCGGAAAACAGTCTCAGTGCCCTTCCGGCCTCCCGAACGGCAGTTTCGGTTTCTCTTTTGTCCCCGCTCTCTCCTGAGCTTTCTCCCACTTTCTGAATAGCTTTTTCATATTGATGGAGGTTCAAATGCAGCTTCTTGAAATTGATTTCTCCTATGGCCCTCACGATGTTTGGCTTCATTCTTTCAATGGTCAGGTAGCCTTGCCGGATCTGCTTCTTGATTTGTGGAAATGCAGACCGGTCTTTATAGAGAAAATAGTTCTTTTCTGAGAGTCTCATTTCGAGAAAGGATGCGTTCAGCGCGTCGGCGATCTCAACGAAGCGTAATTTGGCGAGGAGAAGACTAAAGTCATGATACGAAAAGGCGGCGACCAGGACGATGGCGATAATGCCGAGGGTATTCGCAAGTATGGTCTTGTGTACCAGCTTCATGATTATCCAGGATGCAGAGGAAGACCTGTCTCCGGTGAGATTCCCAAGTCATACTTGGAATAATTCCTGCCGGCTATGGGTCTTTCCGTCAGGATCAATAAAAAGGGATGACATCCACACGTACTTCTTTAACTCCGGGCATTTCCATGAGAATACCTCGGATATCCTCTGTGAGCGCTTCCTCTTGGCTCAGGCTGCGTTTAATGTGGACTGTTATCGTCCCATCCTCGGCGGAAACCTCCACGTCTGAGTAGAAGTTCATCAAATCCGACGTGATCCTTGCGGCCAGGCTCTCATTCGCAAGGATCTTCCGAGCCTCTGCGCTGGTCTGAAAGGAAGGGAGCTTTACCGTGGTGAGAATTTTCTCAACCGCATCATCGATCGTAAGTCTTCCGATCACCAAGCCAAGGTCGTACATGCTGAGATCCCAGGGATCCTTGCCGTAAAAATACATCGCCCATTTTTTTCGTTCTTTATCGAATTTTTCAATGGTTTTAAGGGCCTCTTTTTCACCGACATTCTCCTGCTTCATAATCTCTTTCACTCGTTCCTCCATAGTGGCGGAAATCATAACTCTGAGAGCATTCGGAATGCCTTCCAGCAGGAAATGGCCTGCAAGGGCATGATACACCACATTATCCCTCGCCGCGAATTCCAAGAGAGCCGAGCGAATGTAAGCGACATATTTCTTCTTGCCATAGCTGAAGCGATCCCGAAGCGTTGGTGCGTTTTCAACTGCCCGCCGCAGCCAATTCTCCGGAATATCAAATTCTTGTGAAGCCAGGCTGATTACCTCCTCGGAGATACACCGGTAATCGAGTTCCCGCGCCACTGTTTCAGCGATCTTCTTGCCGTGACTGTAAGAAGCTCTGGCGATGGCGATGATAGACATGTTGGCCTCCTTAGGGTTTACAAAACAAGAAACACAACTGGGAAAATACATTGGCCCGGTATTTCGTTTTCCCGCGTTTTGGTGCTCCGGCGCTTTCTCTCTTCCTGGGCCGGCCGTATATGCAGGCCATTTTGGGGATGATCGTCAGTGTGTCGGCAAAATACCCAGGCGGGTGTTCGGTTTCAGCCTATGGGGATCAAGCCCAACACTCCGGTCAGCACAATGATCCCGCAAATCAGGGCCAACGACCCGTACAATTTATCTCCATCCTTGAAGAGCACCGCTGAAGAAAGAAACAGAGCAGGGACCACCGAA
>CAZEGG010000103.1:0-10342 GCA_964511755.1 uncultured Desulfobacteraceae bacterium
AGCCAGAGTGCCAGATTCTTGTAAAACGGGTTCAATGTAAGGGATCCTCCTTTGGAGTGTATCCGGCGGTCAAACGGCTTTAGGATACACAATTCGATGTTTGTTATTATAAGTGCTTTTTCATAAAATTCTATAAAAATCTCATAACACTCTTCTATTCAGGGCAAGTCCGGTGGGTTTCGTGACCGGCACCCGGGGTGGACTGCATCTCCGGGTCAACTAGTTTCCAATCCAGTGCCCGATTTCTATTCGTGGATGGGCACCAACTAACGAACTCTGATCACCAGCAAGGCATTAGATCCACGTCGAAGATCCCGTTCCGGGCGGGAGCGCCGCATCGTAGATCCCGTGTTGTGTGCGGGAGGAGCGACAACCGAGGCGTATGGCGGCATAATACGCCGCAAGGAGGAGCGACCGAAGACAATCCCGCCAGCGGCGGGAATGATGCCTTGCTGGTGATCAGGGCACTCATTTCTATTGACATTATCATAAATGCACGCTTGAATTCATATCATTCCAGAAAACAGGGACACCTCCATGCAATCGAACATTTTCAGTTCATCGGATGTACGGCAGATCGAGCATCATGGACTCACGGTGCCGGAGGCCCTCCGCCAGATTGAACTCTTCAAGAAGCCTCCCGCCTACCTGAAGCTCCACCGGCCCTGTGTCCCCGGAGACGGGATCAGAGTGCTCTCCGGTGAAGAAACCCGCTCCTTTGCGCGTCTGTTTGATGAGAAAAGGGACACGTACGAGGTTCTCAAATTTGTTCCGGCATCGGGAGCTGCCACCCGCATGTTCAAGATACTCCTGAAATTTTTCAACCCGGAACGGCCGCGTTTTCCTGCCTCTGCCGCGCAAGACGCTCGAATGTCGGGCCCGGAAGCCCGAGCCCTTGAAGATTTCTTTACGGGCCTTCCCCGATTCGCTTTCATCTCCGATCTGGAAGCAGCCATCAACGTGGCAGGGACGTCGATGGAGGACCTCCCGGACAGGGCCTCCCGGCACGAAATCCTGGCTTTCCTTCTCACCGACAAGGGACTCGGCTACGCATCCCTTCCCAAGGGGCTCATAAAGTTCCATCAATACAACGGTGAAACCAGGACCGCCTTTGAAGAGCATTTCGTGGAAGCGGCATCATACGCGGCGAACAGCGACGGTGTTTGCCGGCTCCATTTCACCGTCTCCCAGGAACACCTGCAGGGGTTCAGGTCTTTATTGGAAAAAATCCGTCCGCTCTACGAGCAGAGATACGAAGTGTCTTTCAAGGTGGACTTTTCCCTGCAGAAAAAGAAGACCGACACCATTGCGGTTGATCTCGACAATCGGCCGTTCAGGCTGGAAGACGGCGGATTGCTTTTCCGACCCGGTGGACATGGGGCCCTCATCGAGAATCTCGGCGACCTGGAAGCGGACCTCGTCTTCATCAAGAACATCGATAATGTTGTTCCGGACCGTCTGAAGGACGCGACATTTCAATGGAAGAAAATCCTCGGCGGCCTCTTTATCCGACTGCAGGCCGGGACTTTCAATTATTTGAAACGCCTTTCCGAAGAGCCGCAGTCACCAGGTCTTCTCGATGATGCCATGAAATTTGCATCGACAGAGCTTCACCTGGAGATTGACGACGACCTCCGCAAGGAATCCCCGGAAAAATTGAGACGCTCACTGCTCGAGAAACTTGATCGTCCCCTTCGGGTATGCGGCATGGTAAGAAATACCGGAGAACCGGGAGGGGGGCCGTTCTGGGTCGAGGGGAAAAACGGGAACCGCACATGCCAGATCGTGGAGACGGCCCAGATCGATATGCAGTCGGAAGGGCAGAAGGAAATCGTCGCCGCGTCAACGCACTTCAATCCGGTGGATCTGGTGTGCGGAATGAAGGACTGGAAAGGGCGCCCTTTTGATCTTAGTCGATTTGTTGATCATGAAGCCGTGTTCATTTCCCGGAAATCCCGGGCAGGCAGGGAGCTCAAAGCGCTCGAACTGCCCGGCCTGTGGAACGGGGCCATGGCATACTGGAACACTGTCTTCGTGGATGTCCCCTCCGTCACGTTCAACCCCGTAAAGACAATCAATGACCTGCTTCGAGAGGAGCATCAGCCTGCATAAGGCCTCTCCTACGGAAACGAGCGCGCTGGCCCTCCCTCTGTTGTTTAATGCACCTTTCCGTGGTGCTTCGAAACGACGAGGCAGGACCGCGAGGCTTATAAAGATCAATTAAACTACAAAGGGGGGGCCCAGCGATTGGTGGAACCGTCATATGACCAGGACTCAAGGAGGGCTTTTCTGCGCGTATACTGGGGGTTCTGCGCCCACTGGAGCATCTGTTCATGCGCTTCGTTCAAGCGTTTGAATTTCTCTGCATCTCCACCCATATCCGGATGGTGCCGCTTGGCAAGCCGCTTGTAGGCGGTCTTTATTTTCAACGCACACGTTTTGGAGGAGAGCGCCTCCCGTTTCATTTTCAGGATCTTGAGACAATTACTTTCCAGTTTCGACAGGCGGGGATGATCTTTTCTTTCCGGTTTGATGCTTTCCGGATCCAGATGCGGGCTGTGGTTCTCCCTGAGCAGCCGAAGCGATGCCACGCTCCTGGAATTCCTCCGGTCCAGGAGACCATACCACTCCTCTCCCGACTCCAGTATGAGATTCTTCAGGTCTGCTGCCGGCTTTTGCCCGGGTGTACGGCGGCCGATGAACCTGCTGATCCCCTTCGTCCAGATGGGCAGTACATCGAGGACTACGTACTCCTCGGTAAACGAGAATGCAGCATATCGTGCGTTGAATGTTCTGAGCAGGCCTTTGGATAGTGAAAGTACCCACGTTATCTGCTCTCGACATTGTGGTGAACAGTACCGTCTTCCCGGTTTCATGTGGGTAGTTCCGCAGGACAGGCACCGTCCCGTACGCCGCGGCGCCGCATACCGAACCGGTTTCTTCCGTACTACCTTTTCAAGCATCATGTCCACGATATGCTTTTCTTCTCCGTCCCTTTTCCGGAGGGGCGGCCTCCTGCGTCCCCTTCCTTCCTGGTCGCGATAAGATTTTTCAGGAGCCCGTTCGTTCGCAACCGGGAGGTTGCTCCTGCAGCCGGGTTTCCGGCATCATATACTGAAAAGGGCATAAAATCAAGTAAACCGTAATTGCAGAATGCCGGCGGATCATGCCGCCAGCATGTGCTTCAGGAACTGCCCGGTATAAGAAGCATCGTTCCCCGCAATCTCTTCGGGCGTGCCGGTCCCGACGACATACCCTCCATTGTCTCCCCCTTCAGGGCCGAGATCGATGATATAGTCCGCGGTCTTGATGACGTCCAGGTTGTGCTCGATGACCACCACCGTATTCTTGAGGGCCACCAGGTAATTGAGAACCTCGAGCAGTTTTCTGACATCGGCGAAATGAAGCCCGGTTGTGGGCTCATCAAGCAGGTACAAGGTGCTGCCGGTGTTTCTCTTGCTCAGTTCCCTGGAGAGTTTGATACGCTGAGCTTCACCGCCCGAAAGGGTTGTGGCGGGCTGCCCCAGTTTCGCATAACCCAGCCCGACATCCACGAGCGTTTTCAGCTTCCCGCGAATATGAGGTATGTTCTGGAAAAAAGAGAAAGCCTCATTCACCGTCATGTCCAGGACCTCGGCGATGGTCTTGCCCCGGTAACGAATATCCAGCGTGTCCCGGTTGTACCGGAGCCCCTTGCAGGCCTCGCACTTGACATAGACGTCCGGGAGAAAATGCATCTCTATCTTTATGATCCCATCCCCGCGGCAGACTTCACACCGCCCGCCCTTGACATTGAAACTGAACCTCCCCGGTCGG
Organism: uncultured Desulfobacteraceae bacterium; assembly: GCA_964511755.1. Lineage (GTDB taxonomy): Bacteria > Desulfobacterota > DSM-4660 > Desulfatiglandales > Desulfatiglandaceae > B46-G9. Next base: position 3,817 of record CAZEGG010000103.1, read on the forward strand.
TACCCTCGTGCTCTGGATTCGGGCAGACGGGAAAAGAGTTCGCGAATCGGAGTGAAGACACCCGTGTACGTGGCAGGATTCGAACGGGGCGTCCTGCCGATGGGACTCTGATCGATATTAATGACCTTGTCTATGAACTCGATCCCCTTGAGTCCATTGACCTCTCCCACCCTGGCCTTGGAACGATAGAGCTTGTTGCTCAGCGCCGGATAAAGGATGCCGTTGATAAGACTGCTCTTCCCGGACCCGGAAACGCCGGTGATACAGGTGAGGGTCCCAAGGGGAATCTCGGCCGCGATATCTTTCAGGTTGTGTTCTCTGGCCCCATCAATGACAAGGGATCGTCCATTCCCTTTTCTGCGTTCCTGCGGGATGGGAATGGCCTGTTTTCCAGACAGGTATTGCCCGGTCAGACTTCTCTCATTCGCCTTTATCTCCTTCGGGGATCCCTGGAAGACAACCTCTCCTCCCAGCATCCCGGCCCCTGGTCCCAGGTCTATTACATGGTCGGCGCTCAGAATCGTCTCTGCATCATGCTCAACCACGAGCACGGTATTGCCGAGTTCTTTCAACCGATTGAGGTTCTTGAGGAGCCGCAGATTGTCCCGCTGATGAAGCCCTATGCTCGGTTCATCCAGCACATAGAGCACCCCCGCGAGTCCCGAACTGATCTGGGTAGCCAGCCTGATCCTTTGTTCCTCTCCACCGGACAGGGTCGCTGAACCACGGTCAAGGGTCAGGTAGTTCAATCCCACACTCATGAGAAAATCCAGCCTTTCCCTGATCTCTTTTAAGACCCTCCTGGCAATCGATTCTTCTTTCTCCGTTAACTTGAGATGATCAAAGAACTCCACAGCCTTCTCTACGGGAAGGGCGGTGATCTCGTGGATTCCTCTCTCTCCGACCGTAACGGCCAGGCTCACGGGCTTGAGGCGCGCGCCTGCACAGGCTGGGCACGGCCGGATACTCATGTACTGTTCGATGTCTTCCCGGACCTGGTAGGAGTCCGTCTCAAGATACCGCCGCTCCATGCTGGAGATTATTCCTTCGTATGGCCGGCTGTGAAAGTAGCGCCTGTGGCCTCGTTCAAAATAGAACTTTATCTCCTCTTCGCCGGACCCGTACAGCAATGCCCTTTGTACCCTTTCAGGTAAGTCTTCGAAAGAGGAGTGGATGTCTATCTCATAGTGTTTGCACAAAGAATCCAGTATCTGTTGGAAATGCATGGAATGGCGGTTGGCCCAGGGGGCGATCGCACCCTGCCTCAGGGAAAGCTCGGGGTTCGGCACGATCAGATCAGGATCGAGATATTTTTTTGTTCCGAGCCCGCTGCACTCCTGACATGCCCCCCGGGGATTGTTGAAGGAAAACATCTGGGGGGTGAGTTCCGGGATACTCAGGCCGCAGGAGGGACAGGCGGCCTTCTGGCTGAAAAAGATTTCGCCGGAGTCGATCACGTCGGCAACGGCGATGCCGTCGGAGAGTGAGAGGGTCAATTCCATGGAATCGGTCAGGCGCTTGATGATCCCCTTTTTCACCACGAGGCGATCCACGACCACGAGGATATCATGCTTCCTGTTTTTATCCAGGATAATGTCCTCTTCCAGAAGCCGTATCTCGCCGTCTATCCGGACACGGGTAAACCCCTCCTTCCGGAGTTGCTGAAAGACCTGGGCATGAGTTCCCTTTCGCCCGGACACCAGCGGCGCCAGGATCTGCACTTTCGTTCCTTCGGGAAGTGCCAGTATTCGATCGACGATCTGCTGCACGGTCTGGGAATGGATCTCGATGTGACACTTGGGACAATGAGGTCTCCCGACCCTCGCGAAGAGCACGCGCATGTAGTCATAGATCTCAGTGACGGTGCCCACGGTGGAGCGCGGATTGCGGCTGGAGCTTCGCTGCTCAATGGAAATAGCCGGTGAAAGGCCCTCGATGGTGTCCACATCGGGCTTGTCCATCTGTTCGAGAAACTGCCGCGCGTACGCCGACAGGGATTCCACGTATCGTCGCTGACCTTCCGCGTAAATGGTATCGAATGCCAGAGAAGACTTTCCCGACCCGGAGAGCCCGGTGATGACCACGAGCTGATTTCTGGGAATATCCAGAGAAATATTCTTCAGGTTGTGGACCCTCGCTCCCCGTATTCTGATATGATCCGTACCCATATTGCCTACTGTCTCTTTCGTCGATTGTTGATTATATCGAGTGCCATCCTGATCGCCGCCGTCAGGCTGGACGGATCGGCCGTGCCCCTGCCGGCGATATCATAGGCCGTGCCGTGATCCACAGAAGTGCGGACAATGGGAAGACCCAAGGTCACATTGACCGCATCGCTGAAATGGAGGAGCTTGAGTGGAATAAGCCCCTGGTCGTGGTACATGGCCACCACCGCGTCGTACTTTCCCCCGGCCGCCTTCCAGAAGAGCGTGTCAGCGGGGAGCGGACCGTCAACGTGAAATCCCTCTCTCCTTGCTCTTTCAATTCCAGGGAGGATGACGGTCCGTTCCTCGGAACCGAAGAGTCCTTCTTCCCCTGCATGGGGATTGAGAGCGGCTACCCCCAGAACCGGGGACCGCTTCCCGAAATCCTCCACAAGAGCCCGGGCCGTTATCCGGATAGTGCGGTAGACACCTTCCGTATTCAGCAGCGCCGGCACTTCCTCTAATCCGCAGTGTATGGTTACGAGGACAACCCGGAGCTGCTTTCCCGCCAGCATCATCACATAGTCCTCTGTGCCGGTCAGATCTGCGATGAGCTGGGTATGGCCCTCGTATACGTAGCCCGCCTGCTGCATCAGGGCCTTGCTGATGGGACAGGTGACCATGGCGTGGACCTTTCCTCGACGCGCCATGTCCACCGCGGTGACGACAGCGTGCATCATGGCCTCTCCGCCTTCCAGTGTCGGCCGGCCGGGAACTATGGTCCCTGCTTCAAGGTGCGATACAGCCACGAGTTCTATGTGATCGGGGCTTCCCTCTGCCTCCGCCGGCTTTTCCACCACTCGAATCCGACGTTTGGAACCCTCCTGCTGAAGTGCCCAAGAGATGGCAGCGTAGTCCCCCAGTACAACCGGCCTGCTGATATCGTACAGCGCTCTGTCGGCAAGGGCCTTCACAATGATTTCCGGTCCTATGCCCGCGGGATCACCCATGGTAATCGCGAGGAGAGGGCGTCCTTCGTCCTGTCTGCGCATGCAAAAATACCTCATAAATTAAGGACGTTATTTATTTTTTTGAACTAGATATTATCGCCCTTTCAGACCGGTTTGTCAATATCCTTCCGCCTTCTCACACCTCGTCTACGGAGGGGTGAAGGGAGACCGAGGCAATCTGTCCCACTTTTGGCATCAGGTTTGCATAACAATTTTAGGTACATTGGCCGCAGAACGCACAGGCCGCAGATCCAAAGTCATTCCTGTTTGACGACCTCCAGGAGAGGAGGGTAAGCATTAGGACAATATGTGAATATTTTTTCACATATTTATCTCAATCCCCTTGACTATAACAATTTTTTGTTTATACTTCCGTCATGACTGATCTGCAGAAATCCATAGGCGAAAAGGTTTCAACCCTCAGAAATCTGCCAAGCCTTCCTCACATCCTGATCAAGCTTATAAGAGCGTGCAATGACGAGAACGTATCACTCGAAGAAATTTCCACCATCATAGAGAAAGACCCTTCCCTGAGCGGAAAAATCATGAGGCTCGTGAATTCCGCTTACTACGGCCTGCCCAGGAAGGTCGGCACTATCAAGCAGGCGGTAGGTTTCCTTGGAACGAATACCACGAAGAACACCGCCATAAGTGCGTCCGTGCTCAGGGCCTTTGACCGGACCGCTGGGAATGCAATCCTCAATCTCAAACTCTTCTGGTGGCACTCCCTCAGGTGTGCAGTCACGGCCAGGCTGCTGGCTTCAAAAATGAGATACCATGGCCCCGAAGAGGCCTTCCTGGCAGGCTTGCTTCATGATATCGGGAGACTCGTGCTCTGGGTGAATTTCAAGGAAGAGTACGCGGCTCTTCTTCGAGAACACGCCAACCGCCCGGATCTGCTCCTTGCAGGTGAAATACGGCTCGGCTTGAGCCACTGCGAGGTGGGCGCGTGGCTGCTGCAGCGCTGGAATCTCCAGTCATTCGTCTCGGACGCCGTCCTCTATCACCATGAACCGATAGAAAGGATCATGGGGGCATTTTCCCTCGTCAAGATCATTTTTGCGGCCAACATTCTTTCCCAGGGTCCAAACATTTCTCCGGGTAACGCGATGGAGACGGCTGAAAAGATACTAGGGCTGTCGCACGGGGATATCGAAGCCATACAGGATCAGGCCGATGAAGAGGTGGTGGAAGTCGCCCAATCTCTCGACATTGAGATAGAACCGCCGGAGAGTACCGAAGCAGGTCCGAGCGAGAAAGATCGGAAGATCGAAGGAGAACTCGTCAGCGAGGTGCGGAATGTATCCCTCCTTCTCGGTACCCTTCAGAATCTGCTGGAAGCCCGCGATGAGAAGGAGATCCTGCGGTCTCTCGAACATGGATTTCGCGTTCTTTTCGATATCAGCGATGTTTTCTTTTTCCTCATGGACGACGACAAGAAGGGACTCGTGGGGAAGTCTGTCAGCGGGGAAGGAAAATCGGCCCACGTGGACGGGCTCCTCATCCCCATGGAGGCGGAGCAAAGCCTCTTTGTCTCCTGTCTCCGCGATTGCAGTTTCCTGGATTCGTTCACCCTCTCATCAGAATCCGCTCTTGCCCTCATTGACGAGCAGATCATTCACTTCCTGGATAAGGAAGGCATCCTGTGCCTGCCGTTGCAGGCAAACGGCGACTCTATCGGTGTAATTCTGCTTGGGGTCGACAGGTCTGAACTCGATGACTTTCAGAGAAACCGCAAACTCCTCGATCTCTTCATTAAGCAGGCCGCCATCGCGCTCAGTTCCAACGTCCTCCGGCGGAAGCAGATGCAGAAAATCCAGTCGAAAGGTGCTATCGCATCTTCGGATATGGCCCGCCGGGTCGCACACGAAGTGAACAATCCCCTCAGCATCATCAAGAATTACCTCAAGATTCTCAGCATGAAACTGGCGTCGGAAAACGTCGCCCAGGATGAAATACGGATTATAAATGAAGAAATCGATCGTATCGCGATGATTCTTCGCACCCTTACCGCATTCTCCCAAAACAGGAAACCCAGGCTTGAACAGGTGGATATCAACGCCCTGATAACAGACCTGGTCAAGCTGACCAAGGATTCCATGGCGGAAAGAGGAAACATTACCATTCACACCGATCTGGATCCGGCCATCCCGAAACCCGTATCCGAAAAAGACGGCCTTAAGCAGGTTCTCATCAACCTGATGAAAAACGCTGCCGAAGCAATGCCTGGGGGAGGCAATATCTATCTATCTACCCGCAGGATTTCAGCCGATCTCCGGAGAGATACGGCAGAAGCCGGTGAACATGCCCATTCTTACGTGGAAATCGTTTGCAGAGATGACGGGCCGGGGATCGCCGAGGAGATCAAAGAACGGTTGTTCGAGCCTTTTGTGACTTCCAAGAAGGAAGGCCACTCGGGAGTGGGCCTTTCCATCGCGTTTCAGACGATTAAAGCCCTGGGAGGAATCCTGACCTGTGAAAGTGAGGAGGGAGAAGGCACCATATTCAATATCTCTCTTCCGGTCAAAGAGAATCACTGACGTCAAAGACTCCTCGGCAATCGACTGAACTGCCTGCTGAGGTCACCGGCGACTAAGTGCACGTATCCACAAATACGATGTCATATCCGAATTGAATAGTTGTCTTTACCGCAAGGCGCAAAGTACGCAAAAAAAGATTTTTTTCCTTTCCGCTGCGGCGGCGGAAAGGAAAAAGGACCTTCATGGGTGCAAAGAAGGTAGCAGTCGCATTTTATTATGTGGATTGTAAGACGGCATAGTTGGGATAGCGCATAGGTTTGAGCGTAAGTAAAATGCGAATCTTTTTCTTTTGCCGGCGTCTCAGCGGCAAAAGAAAAGGCAGTTGACTTTGCGGTCTTTGCGTCTCGAGCGAAGCGGGCGGTGAAATTATATAAAGAACACGTCATCGTATTGAGGAACACGTGTACTAAGTAGTGCGCCACGGCGCCATCTTCTGCGCAATCCGGTCATGTGATAGGTGTCATTGATTCGGCATTCGGATTTTAAAATTCTTCGTTGCGGGTGATCCTGCTGGAGGTTTTCCGTTTCTTTTGAGTGCAATTTGTTTATAATGCACCAATCAAATATATTTATCAGAGATGCCCATGCCCTTTTCCGCCAAAATTCTTATCGTCGATGATGAACCAAGGATTCGTGACAGTCTGAAACTCCTCCTGGATGAGCAGGGATATGATGTTTACACGGCCAGATCTGGACAGGAAGCCAGAGATGTCCTGTCGGTGTATCAGTTCGACCTTGCGTTGCTGGACATGATTATACCTGACATGAACGGTCACCAGCTCATGGAGTACATCTATGAAGCCAGTCCGGAGACCATGGTCGTTATCATCAC
>CAZEGG010000104.1:0-10296 GCA_964511755.1 uncultured Desulfobacteraceae bacterium
TGTTTATCCAGCTCATGGTCCTGATAATGAAACTGATCCAGAAGGGCAGCATGATCAGGAGCAGGAGCAATGCCTTGTTCTTCGTCCTGCTCCGGTTGAAAAAGTAGGCTGGTATATAGCCCATGACAACGCAGAGCAGTACCGTCTCCAGAGAAACCCTGATGGTACGTCCGAGAATCATGGGATAGAATGAGTCGGCGAAGAATTTGGCATAATTGCCGAACTGGAATGCCGGGATGTCTGCCCCTGTCGGTGCGCGCAGCCAGAAGCTGTATACCACGATAAAGCATACAGGAATAACCAGGAGGAAAAACACGGCGCTCATGGCCGGCGCGAGCAAAGCAAAGGGTTTCCAGGACTTATTCTGCATGTCGTCTAATCCGGGATCTGGGTTCGCCTTGCGGCGGTCACCCCGTTATCTGTCGCCTTCCGTCATCCCTCGTTATCTTCCCTTTTCAGCACCTCGGAAATTGATTCTGCGAGGTCAACAATCAGAGTGGAATACTGCTCCTCCATCGATTGAGCATCCTGCTGGATAATTGAAAAATCGAACGAAACCCCGCCCAGCCCGGTACCGGTGTTCAGGTTGGTCAGAGGGGCGCCAATGGTGATCAATCCGGGCAGATACTCTTCAACGGACACGGCATAGCCGCGCTGTCTCGTTTCCTCGATCTCTGCCAGCAATTGCTCCTTATCGGTAATGGTTTTCTCGGTTTTGGCCGTAAAGGATATCCCGTCAACCATTCGTTTCAAAGACCCTTCGGAAAGCGTGGACAAATAGGCCTTGCCGATCGAGGTATTATGCAGGGAATTTCTGGCCACAGCAGGGAGGTGGTAGGTGAGCGTCTCTTTGGCCTCTCTCTGATACGCCCTCATGAAGCTGTTATCAACCGCAAAAGCGACATCGATCGTTATATTGTACCGGTTGTGCACCTCGTCTACCAGTTTCTTTATGAGACGCAGTTCGTCGCTTGACTGCATCATATTCGTGCAGAGGGCCAGGGATCTGATTCCCAACCTCACTTCTTTAGTCTTGGCATCCTTTTCAAGATACTTCAACTCAACGAGCGTGTTTACAAACCGGTAGGTGGTAGTCATGTTCATCGACAGGATTCGGGAAATCTCGGTCTGCGTGAAGCTGCGGTTTTCTGTGTCGAACAGGGAAAGGACCCTCAGTCCTTTCTCCAGCGAGGTCGAGAAATACTGTCGATTAGGCGCCATAGGTGACCGCGAAGCAGAATATTTACTCTTATCGTAATCCGTTTTCTTTTATAGTAAATAACTTCCACCGCCCTGTCAAGACCTTATTTTCATGGTGTCACAAAGAAAGGGCAGAGTCGAAACCCTGCGCTCCCCGGTGAAATGGAAAGCCGAAGGTATTCTCCAACCCAGATACAGACTTGAGTTCGGTCCATTATGGGTTCAGGGCACGAAAGCAGTCGCTGGTGGCGTGAGTGGAGGCAAGGTGATGCGTTGCTTCACTTTGATCTGGCTTGGGTCTTTGATTTCCGGATTGGCCGCCAGGACCTTGCTTTCAATGGCTTTGTCATACCTCCCGTAGTTCGTCATGACTATCCGGAAGAAGGTGTCCCCGGCCCGCACCTCTGCCACAGTGCTTTTCTCCTCAAGGAGCTTTTTCTGCAACGGCGCCGGGCGCGCCTTTCCTCCCTTACCCTGTTCCTGGACGGCAGGGGACTCGACGTTTTCGCCCACAGGTTCGGTGGGCGCTGGAGAGGCGGGAAACGCTCTTTCAGCAGGGACCGCGGCGAGGGCCTCGGACGGGACGGTCTTTGCCTCAGGTTCTGGCGGGTGTTTGGGAACGAGAGTGGGGCTGGAAGCGCTTGTCTGCCTTTCTGAAGCCATGGTTTGAACGTTGTTCCGAGGAGTGAGTGCGACTTTCTCCTTCAAATGGAGACCCAATGTGACCAGGCCGAATCCTGTCAGGAGACTCAAACAGGCAGCCAGGAGGAAGAGGCCGGGTGAACCGAAGAGACGCCGGCCCGACGAAGGCTTTATGAATCGCGCCCGGGCCGCCTCCCAATCGGCTCGGGCGGTGGAAAGGTCCGAAAAAGGATTTTCAGAGAGATCATCGATCGCTTCCTGTACTGTTTCCCCCCTGATCTTCCGTTCTTTTATCGCGCATCCGATGAGGAGTGCGCTGTCGCATACCGTGTTGATCTTTCTCGGTATCCCTCCCGAATAGAGCCAGATCAGGGTTTCAGCGTCTTTGGTGAACAGGGAGGACCCGCCGTTTCCGACCACTTCCAGACGGTGGCGGATGTACTCGTGAGTCTGCTTTTCGTCGAAGGGCAGGATGTACCGCTTCAGGGAAATCCGTTGTGAAAGGTTTTTCAGGTCCGGCTGCATCAGCTTTTTTTCCAGTGCAGGCTGACCTGAGAGGATGATTTGAATCAACTTGTTGCTGGATGTCTCGAGGTTGGAGAGGAGTCTCAGGTTCTCCAGGCATCGGCGATCCAGCTCCTGGGCCTCATCGACGATGATCACCAGGCTGCCTCCCCGGGCAAGCTGCCGCACGGCCAGTTTGTTCAGGCGGTGGATGGCTTCCGCCTTTGTGAGATGTTCCTTTTCATCAGCCAGCCCAAGGTCCATGAGAACCAGGTGGAGCAGCTCTTCAAAGGCGAAATCAGTATTGAAAATATAAGCTGCCTTTACTTCTTTTTCCTGGCGGTCCAGGATCGATCTGAGGAGGACGGTCTTTCCCGTGCCCGCCTCACCCAGTACGACAATGAAGCCCTTCCGTTCCCGGATACCATACGTGAGGGAGGACAGCACTTCCCTGTGCGTCGAGCTCAAGTAGAGGAACTTGGGGTCGGGAGTGCTCTCAAATGGTCTTTCGGAAAATCCGTAGAAGCGGCAGTACATTCGTCAGGGTCCCGATGTCAGGGTTCAGGGGCGACGCTGATCGTAATGGGTTCGCTCCTTTGTGGCTACTTCTTGTGTAATCGTAGACACTTTTTGACCTGCGGTCAATCATCTTTTTGTTCATTGGTGACCATACGGAGAAGCAAGGGGACCGGGATCGAGGATCTCTGAGTCCCGCGTGGTGGGATTTTCGATGGTATCCAAAAACCGGGCCTTTCAAAGAGCGGCAAACATAGTTGTTGACAGGATGAATCCAACCGGCTTAGTAAGGAGCGGGACTTTATGCTTCACGTCGTGCCATCTTTCCGCTGCCGCGTCCCGCTCCAAGAAACTTGCGGCAGGCCTCACCGGGAACCCCTCAAAGGAGGTACAGCATGTCTCACAGCACAGGCGGTCAGGTTATCGCCAAAATGCTCAATGCTGAAGGTGTGGAAAAGTTCTTCGGCATCCCCGACGGCACCTATCTGCAGTTATTCGCCCATTGCGTTGAAGAGGGCATCCAGATGATCACCCCACGCCACGAGGCCGTTGCGGCCCACATGGCCGGCGCGTATGCCCGGTTGACCGGCAGACTGGGGGTCTGCATCGCCAGTAACGGCCCCGGCGTGGCCAACATGCTGGCCGGGGTTGCTGTTGAGAACGCGGAGGGCAACCGGGTGCTGTTGATCACCAGTTCCCGGCGCACCGGCATCACCCGTCCTGACCGGGGAGGCGCCTATCAGTGCTTCGACCACGTCGGGGCAATCAAGAATATGGCCAAATGGTCGACCACGTGCGCTTATGCGGAGCGCATACCGGAATTGCTGCGCCAGGCTCTCCGCAAATGCTACCAGGGGAGGCCGGGGGTGGTGCACCTGGATATACCAGAGAACCTGATCAACGGTCCATGCACAGCGACACCCATATACACACCCGAACGATATCGCCGCACCAGGCCCATGCCTCCATCGGCCGACCAGGTGTCTCAGGCCGCGGCTACGCTGGCTGAAGCAAAACTGCCCATGATTCATGCAGGCAGCGGCGTCATCCACGCCCAAGCGTTCGAAGAGCTGAAGCGGACGGCAGAACTTCTGCACGCGCCGGTCACGACCTCCTGGGCTGGACGCGGCGTGATGGATGAGCGACATCCCCTGGTCTGGCCCATGGTTCACATCGAGGCAAATACAGCCCTGCGCAATGCCGCCGACGTGTGTCTCTGCCTCGGATCGATTATGGGCGAAACCGATTGGTGGGGCAAGGCGCCCTACTGGGCTAAGACGGCTGACCAGAGATTCATCCAGGTGGATATCGACGAGGAACGCCTGGGGCACAACCGGGTTGACGATCTGGCCGTGTTCGGCGACGTCAAGCTTTTTTTGCAAATGCTCGCTTCCCGATTGGAGAGCATGAGCGCCCTGATGAATGTGGACGAGCGCAAGGTGAAAGTGGAGGAACTTGCCCGACAAAAGACCGATGACCGCCGCAAGCTGGACGAGATGCTTACCCAACCGGGCGAGCCCATGATTTCCTGTCACGTACCCCACATCTGCAGGCAGGTGTTCGACGAAGACGCGGTGGTGATCTTTGACGGCGGCAACACCGCGGTGTGGGGAAATTTCTACACGCCCATTCTGACCCCCAACACGCAGCTGAGCACCCCGCACATGGGCCACCTGGGTGCCGGCGTGGGGCAGGCGCTGGGAGCCGCCGCAGCGCGGCCGGACAAGCAGGTCTACTGTCTCATCGGTGACGGTGCAATGGGCTTCAATATGCAGGAGATCGAGACAGCGGTGCGAAACGGCTTCAAGGTCATCTTCCTGGTGTTCGCGGACAAGCAGTGGGGAATGGTAAAAATCAACCAGGCGTTTGCCCTGCAGCCGGTCAAGGAGATGTTCAAGACCGCCCTGGGTCCGGACCGGAGCGGCACCATCAATGCCGATCTGGGGGAAATCGCCTGGGACCGCCTGGGTAAGGCCATGGGAGCCTTCGGCGCCCGAGCCGCAAGTCCGGACGAACTGCGAAGTGCCCTGGATCTGGCCCTCAAAGCCGGGCGATGCGCGGTGATTCACTGCGAGGTGAACGCCCAGGCCCACATGATTGCGCCCGGCCTGCTTCACTTCAAAGCCATGCACCAGGAACCGGCTGGAGAATAAGAATCCGCGTCCGGGGAGGATCATATATGGATGCAGCGGCCGTAGATCAGATCCATTTGAATTTCAGTCAAGGCGGACTGCTGGCACTCAATGCCGTCATCGGACTGATGATGTACGGCATGGCTCTGGACATGAAACTGGATGATTTCAGACGGGTCCTCCGCTCGCCCAAAGGGCCGGCCATCGGACTCGGAGCCCAGTTCATCCTTCTGCCGTCCTTCACCTACCTGTTGACGTTGGTGCTGCCCGTGACCCCCTCCATGGCGCTGGGCATGATCATAGTGGCTGCCTGCCCGGGTGGGAATCTGTCCAATGTGATGACCTACCTGGCCAGCGGGAACGCCGCTCTGTCGGTGAGTATGACTGCGGTCTCCACGGCCGCGGCCGTGGTAATGACCCCGTTGAACCTGGCCGTCTGGGGGAGCCTCAATCCGGTGACACACGCCATCCTGCGGAAGGTTTCCCTGAGCCCGGTGGATGTATTTCAGACCATCGTTTTGATTCTGGGCATCCCTCTGGCACTCGGCCTGATCACTTCGCGATTCTATCCCCGGCTGGTCGAGAAGATTCGCAGGCCTTTTAAGATAGTGGCAGTGGTGATCTTCTGCCTTTTCGTGGCCGCGGCCCTTGGCGCCAACTGGCAAAACTTCCTTCGTGCCATCGGCCTGGTAGCCTTCGGAGTGTTCCTGCACAACGCCCTGGCACTGAGTCTCGGCTATGCATCGGCTCGCGTTTTCGGGCTGGAGGAGCGCGACCGCCGAGCGGTGGCCATCGAGGTGGGCATTCAGAACTCGGCCCTGGCACTGGTACTGATCTTCCAGTTTTTCGGCGGACTGGGCGGCATGGCCATTATCGCCGGATGGTGGGGCATCTGGCACATTATCTCCGGTTTGAGCGTGGCCTTATTCTGGTCCCGACGCCCGCTACCCGCCGTCGCGTAATGTGCCGACTCGTAACTACGCCGCCGTATTTCGTCTATTATCCAAGGCTAGCTGACTATGCCGACTATGTCGTATCCAACAACACACATTTCGAAATGTATCTGCAATCCAACTCTGTGCCCGATAAGCACTCTTTTCCCTTTCCGCCGCCTCGCGGGAAGGGGAAAAATCTCTTCTTTGCGATCTTTGCGCCTTGCGGTGGACCTTCTCTTTTCATTAACCGTGTGGCGCGTGGCGAATCAGACGAACGGAGGTACGCGATAGCCGTGAATCTTCCAAACCCAACGTCCCTGCATTCCGTACTGGTTACCGGAGCAGACGGCTATCTTGGACACCAGGTGACGGCAGCCCTGGCCGCCGACCGTCGTCAGCTGATCACCATCGTAGCCAGCGATGTGCGGTCGGTGCCGCGGAATCGACAGCTGCCGGGTGTCGACTACCTTGCGATGGATATCTGTTCACCCGAACTGAGCCGGGCTCTTGAAAAGTATCGTGTGGATGTGGTGGTCCATCTGGCGGCAGTGGTGACGCCCGGAAAAAGGTCGAATCCCCAACTTGAGTACAATGTCGATGTGCTGGGCACTGAAAACGTGCTCACGGCCTGCTTGAAAGCCGGTGTCAAAAAAATCATCTATACGTCCAGCGGCGCCGCTTACGGCTACCATGCGGACAATCCTTCCTGGCTGGACGAGGGCGACCCCATCCGGGGCAATGTGGAGTTCGCGTATTCGTACCACAAACGACTGGTAGAAAAGAGGCTTGCACGCTACCGCAAGGAACATCCGGAGCTGGAGCAACTGATCTTCCGGCCCGGCTTTATCCTGGGGGCGACGACGCGAAATCAGATCACAAACCTGCTCGATCAACCCCGTATCACCGGCCTCAAGGGAGCAAACAGCCCCTTTGTAATCATTTGGGACCAGGACGTGGTGGGCGCTATTCTTCAGGGCATATTCCGCGGCGGGAGAGGCATTTACAACCTGGCCGGGGACGGGATCCTGACCCTGTCGGAGATGGCCGGGCTTTTGGGCAAGCCTTACCGGGAACTGCCGGTATGGGCGGTCACCGTCGCACTCTGGGTGGGCAAAAAACTGGGATTGACCCAATACGGCCCCGAACAAGTCCGCTTTCTGCGCTACCGGCCGGTGCTGTCCAACCGCCGTCTGAAAAAGGAATTCGGGTACACTCCCCAAAAAACCACCCGCCAGGTGTTTGAATATTATCTGGAGAGCCGATGCCATGGGGGTTAAACGGAATTTCACGGGTAAAACCGTCGTTGTTACGGGAGCGGCCGGAGGACTGGGTCTCGCCTTCGCCCGAAGATTCGGCCGGGCCGGGGCCAATGTGGCAATGCTGGACATCAAACGGACGGCTGTTGTCAGCGCTGCCGCTCAACTCCGTACTCAGGGCATTGAAACCCTTGCCCTGCCCTCCGACATCTCCGATGCCCGGGCTGTTGTTTCGGCTATGGAACAGGTCATGGCCCGTTTCGGCGGGGTGGATGTGCTGATCAACAACGCCGGCATCAGCGCCCGGGATGCCTTCCAGCAGACCCGGCTGGCAGTGTTTCACAAAGTAATGGACGTCAATTTCTTCGGCGCTCTTTACGCAACAAAGGCAGCATTAGGCAGCCTGCGACAACGCAAGGGCTTGATCATCACCATCAGTTCCCTGGCCGGCTTCACCCCCCTCTTGGGACGTACCGCCTATTCGGCCAGCAAGCATGCGTTGCACGGACTGTTCGACTCCCTGCGAAGCGAACTGCGCGGTACCGGGGTCGAGGTTCTCATTGTCTGCCCCGGCTTTACCGCCACCGGCATAGGTATGGCCGCTTTGGACGGGGACGGTTCCATCACCCGCCACCCCCAATCCACGGTCGGCAAGCCGGCCTTGCCGGAGCAGGTGGCCGAGCAGACTTTCCAGGCCGCACAGCGGGGCAAACGCCTGGCTGTGCTGACGCCCATCGGCAAATTGGGCCGAATCATAAACAAAGTGAGTCCTGACCTCTACGAATGGTTGATGGTGCGATCCATGCGATCCGAACTGAAAAGATAAACGAGGTGGAGGATCGCGTTACGGGTTGAAAGAGATCTCTACGGTTTACAGGTCACGTGGCATACGCCCGTCGGGGTCTCCACTGCGTACGGGAAATATCGCGCTCTGAACCTGAGGGCCACGTTGACGAGACTGATGAGCACCGGCACCTCCACCAGGGGGCCGATGACCGCGGCAAAAGCCTGGCCGGAATCGATGCCGAAGACCGCAACCGCTACGGCGATTGCGAGTTCGAAGTTGTTGGAGGCAGCCGTGAAGCTCAAGGTCGTGGATTGTTCATAGGTGGCCCCCGCCTTCATGGAAAGGTAAAAAGAGACGAAGAACATGATCACGAAATAGATGCAGAGGGGCACGGCTATCCGGACCACATCCAGGGGAAGGTGGACAATGAAGTTACCTTTGAGGGAAAACATGACCAGGATGGTAAAGAGCAATGCAATCAGAGTGATCGGGCTTACCCTGGGGATGTATTTCTCCTCATACCATTGACGTCCTTTGGTCTTGAGGCCGATCAGTCTCGAAAGCACGCCGGCGATAAACGGGATGCCGAGGTAGATGAAGACGCTCTCTGCGATACGGCCGATGGATATGTCCACCACCGCTCCCTCCAGTCCCAGCCACCGGGGAATGATGGTGATGAATATGTATGCATACAGGGAATAGAAGAGGACCTGGAAGACCGAATTGAATGCCACAAGGCCGGCGCAGTATTCCGCGTCCCCGGCGCCCAGGTCGTTCCACACCAGGACCATGGCGATACATCTCGCAAGGCCGATCATGATGAGGCCGACCATGTATTCATGGTGTCCGGAAAGGAACGTTACCGCAAGCAGGAACATGAGAATCGGTCCGATCACCCAGTTCTGCACCAGAGAGAGGAGAAGGATCTTGAAATCCCTGAATACATATCTCATCTCCTCGTACTTCACTTTTGCAAGAGGCGGATACATCATCAGTATGAGTCCGACGGCAATGGGGATGTTTGTGGTCCCCACCTGAAGATAATCAATTACCTGCCTCGCGCCGGGCAACAGATACCCGCCGCCGACTCCGACGAACATGGCCAGGAAGATCCAGAGGGTCAGGAACCGATCCAAAAATGAAAGGCGTTTCACTCCTTCTCCAGCAGTCACTGTACGTCTCCTTCATTTCCGTTTTCTGATGTAATAAAACAGGCCTATTCCTGCGACGATCATAATGCTGCACAGCACCTGTCCCATGGTGAAAACCCCGAGGATAAAACCGACTTGCGGGTCCGGCTGGCGGAAGAATTCCAGGAAAAACCGAAATACCCCGTACCCGACAAGAAAGGAAGCCATGAGGAAGCCATGCGGGCGTCGCTTTCTGCTCAGCAGGAGCAGGATGAAGAACAGTACTACTCCCTCAAAAAAGGCCTCATAAAGCTCTGACGGGTGTCTCGGCTTGTTTCCCGCCCCAGGGAAGACCATTCCCCATGGCATCGAGGTCACCCTTCCGTAGAGTTCCCCGTTGATGAAATTGCCGATCCTGCCGAAAAAGAGCCCCAGGGGCGCTGCCAAGGCCCCCAGGTCTGCTATCATCAGGAGGGATTTGTCATGCCTGTGCGCATAGAGCCATCCTGCGAGGATCGCCCCCGCAAGCCCGCCGTGGAACGACATGCCGCCTTCCCACACCGCAAATATTTTCAGCGGTTGATCCATGTAGTACGAAAAATTGTAAATCAGGCAGTACCCGAGCCGCGCCCCCACCACCAGACCGACCATGCAATAGTAGAGGAGGTCAACCACTTCCTCTTTCGTGAGGCGATACCGGTGCCGCTGGGAGACTTTTCGGATCAGGAGATACCCCAGTAAAAAGCCCACCACGTACATGAGTCCGTACCAGCGTATGGACAAGGGGCCCACATGGATCAGGACCGGATCAATATGGGGATATTTCATATGGTTCTCCGTCTGAGAAGCTGAGAAACCGAGTCCTCAGAATCCTGATCATTACTATTACCACATCTCGCCCCAGATTAAAGCCTTTTCATGTTGTGATCCACTTCACCACCTCTTCTTTTCCCGGGACCTTGCCCACGCACTTCACCTCACCGTTCACCATGACGGCAGGCGTCATGAAGACCCCAGCTCTTGCGATTTCCATGGTGTCCTTCACCTTTGTCACCTCAGCCTCCACCCCGGCCTCGCGTACAGCCTCCAGAACGATCTCCTCGGTTTTCCGACACCTCGGACACCCAGGTCCCAACACCTTTATTTCCATTGCTCAATCCTCCCATAATTTATGCTGATTATTTCAATGTGGTT
>CAZEGG010000105.1:0-10183 GCA_964511755.1 uncultured Desulfobacteraceae bacterium
CCCCCTCCGCATTCTCGACTTCGTCGAGCTGCAGGTTCCCCCACTGATAAGTCACTGAAAAGACGGTGCCCTCTCGCCAGTCACTTCAGAAAAGGCTTCCTCCTTAAGCACTCCGCAGGTAGCAACCAAAAGGGGTTGTGCTCTGAAAGCAGGGGAACGGGATGTTCCCGGAGCGGCGCATGTCGGCCCTGGAACAGGACAGTGGAAGGGCCGACATCCGCAGTGAGCGGAGCCATGGACGGCGAAGCGAACGTAGCAGAGGGAATATGCCGTTCCCCTGCTTACCGGCCGTGTTTTTACGACCACTGGCAGAAGCTGATGGAGCGCTATAGAGCGGGATGCTGCGCACTTTTCAATGCCCCGTGAAACAGCAGCATTTCCCGCTTCAATCGCTCTCCCTCGTTGGGGGCCAGGGGGACATGCTCCACCAGCCGTTCATCCATATTCAGGGTTTTCAAAAGACCCTTCACCTGCTGAACCATATTTGCCGCCCGACTGGTCCCGTCGCCGGACCGGCAGTTGTCCCGGTGACACGAGACGACCACCACCCTGTCGGCGCCTTCCGGTCTCGCCAGTGTTTCGAGGATATATTGGCTCCTGAGGGTCCCGGCGCAAGGGACTTCGATCCAGTGAACGGCTGCAAACGCCCGGTTCCCTTCGTCCAGGTACCGACGCACGAGATCCGCGGATCTCTGACACACGAATCCGGTCGTTCTTGGATATTCGCCTGTTTGGTCAGCCCGTTTCCCGGAGAATAGGTGCTCGAAAAATGCCGGCTTTTCAAAACCGGAGAGTTCGATCGCCTCGTTGGGGCAGAGACTGGTACAGATTCCGCACCGCTGGCAGGCCAGATGCAGGAAGTGCGGTTTGTCGGTAAAGAGGATGGCCCTGTGCGGACACACCCTGAAGCAGGTCAAGCAGGTAGCGCAGCGGTCCCGGTCATAGAAGATCTGCTCAACCGGGGGCACCTTATCCAGCCATACGGCGAGACTGCTCACTTCCTCCACCACGGCGGGGATATTCTGCGATTTCTGCCAGGTGCTCAACCCTCCGACGCTCCCGCCTGCCACGAGGACTCCTCGGCGGTTCGTGAGGCACGGGACCCGCAGCAGGTTGTCTCCCTGGAGATACCCGTTCTGATCCGTTTCAAGCCCCAGGATTTCAGCCAGCTTTCCCAGTTCCGGAGCAGGACGTTCCCTTTCTCCCACCACCAGCAGATCTCCCGACACGGTCAGCACATCGTCCAGCACAATATCATCGAATCGGGTCCGTATTGCTTTCGGGCCCACCTCCAGGTCCACAGAGTCCGTCTTGGCCACGAAACACCCGCCGTCGCGCATTCTTCCGTAAAGGTTTTCAAGGCCGGGTGATGCCACTTTCACCTGGCAGGTGACAAAGCAGCACGCGGTCCCGTGTTGTTCCTGGAGGTTCACGATCAGGTTCAGGAAACGCTCGCTCCCGGCCACGGTGCTGAGTCCGTCGAGACTGTCAAGAAAAAGAACCCTCCTGTATTCGCCGGGGAACCGGCCGCCGGCCAGTTGCTCTTCAAGACCGGCAACGGACCAGACACGGTCGTGCGGAGGCGTCCCGAGGACGTCATACACGGGTTCACGGATACATTCATAAGCCACCACGACGAAACCTGCACGACGTTCCTCTCTTCTGTCCCCGACCTGGAAGTTCAGAGAAAAATCACCCACCTGTCCTTTCACGGAAGAAAGAAAGGCCCCGCGCACACACTCGGCGCCTGCGGGAACAGTATCCGCGTCTGTTTCCGGCGGCATGAGCAGGAGTACCGGGAATCCTTTTCGCAGCAGTTCCCCGCACACCCGGCCGGCCGTTTCCCCATTTCCCAGAACCGCCACCTTTTTCTCCGCGGGCAAAGAATTCACGGTATTTCCTCCAGGTAGTCGGTCAGGCGGTCCACGATGGCCCGGGTATGGGCAATCGTATCGGGAATATTCATGGGGCCGGAGCCGCTTCCGGCGACGAAAACGCCGCCGCTGTTCGGTGAAACCAGGAATCCCTCGGGTCCCCGTCCGAGGTCCAGCCACTCCGCAAATACTCTCTGGTCGGGAGAAGGACCCATCCCCACCGAAAGGACCATAAGGTCAAAGTTCAGTTCTGTTATCTCCCCTTCGTCTTCTACGACCACGCCGACCCGGTCTCCGGCCGTGGTAAAATAATCTCCGGGAATTTCCCGTACCCAGTAGAAGGCGTCCCGGAATTCCCAGAACATCTTCTCAAAATCCCGGCCGAAGGTTTGCACATCCATGTAAAAAAAGGTGATGGCGGTGGAATGGTCCCTGGTCTTTATCTGCCGGGCCATGCGAAGGGCATATCCGCAACACACCTGGGAACAGTAGGGCCGTCCCAGGGAAACACTTCTGCTCCCCACGCACTGGACGAACGCCATATCCTTCGCAGGCCTCCCGTCAGAGGGTCGAAGTGCATTTCCCGTCTCTTTTACCATCCGTTCGAGTTCAACGCCCGTGATGAGGTTGGGGATCTGATCATACCTGAAATTAGACTTTTTTCTCGGATCAAAGGGCTCAAAACCGTGGCAGAGCATAACCGCGGAAAAACCGGCAGAGATCTCCCGTTCACCTGTTTTCAAGCGTGCAGTGATTTTTCTGCCCTCCCGCTGGAGAGCCATCGGAGTCGTTCGCAGAGATATCTCTATTTCAGGGAATTGCTGAGCGTCCCGCATGGCTTCCTGAACCAGGCAGGCACCGCATTTCTGGCAACGGCCATCCACTGCTTTGCAAGCGTAGGCAGCGGCCCGTCCGCCAAGGGTTCTCTCTTTCTCGACCACAAGGGTGCGGACGCCTCTTCTCCCGAGTTCCCGGGCAGCGGTGAGTCCGGCTATTCCGCCGCCGACTATCAGGACCTTGTTGCTAGTTTCCACCAACGATCTCTTCCGTAACACTCTTTGTCTTGACAACATTCATATTGAGGCCCAGTTCCTTGCGGTCAAAGCCCATGGCGAGCCCGAGAATCTGCGGGAGAAACAGGACGGGGATCCCGTAGTCCGCCTCAAACCGGCTTTCTATGCTCTTCTGATTGTCATCATACATGACGCTGCAAAAGGGACAGACCACGTTCATGACCTTTGAACCGGCACTTTTCACGTGATCCAGTTTCCTCTTGGCCATCCTGAGGGCCGTTTCTTCATCGGCCACCAGAACCGCTCCCCCGCAGCACTCTCTCTTGTGCTCATACTCGACAGAGCGGGCGCCCGCCGCTTCTACCAGCGCTTCCAGGGAAAATGGGTTTTCAGGGTCTTCCGCCCCGTCGTAAATTTCAGAGGGCTTCAGATAGTGGCAGCCGTAATGAGTCGCCACAGGCAGGCCCTTGAGGTCTACGGTCACCGCCTTGCGGATTCGATCCAGCCCGACATCTTCCAGCAGCACCCGGGCAAAGTGTTTGACCTCCGCATTTCCTCCGTACGAAAGGCCCACTTTCTTGAGTTCCGCATTCGCTTTGGCAAGCAGCATCTTGTCCTTTCTCAGCATATGCGCCTCTTCAGCGAGCATGGAAGTGCATGCGCTGCAGAGGGTACAGATCGGAAGGCCCTGTGCCTCTGCCAGGGCCAGATTCCGAGCCGCCAGGAGTCCGGCCCGGCCGCTGTCCGAGGACTTGAGAGGGAAGCCGCAACAGGAAAAATCGAAAATATCCACCAATTCGATGCCGAGCTTACGGGCGACGGCCCGGGCCGACATCTCATAGTTTCGTGATCTGGCGGGTATGGTGCAACCCAGAAACAGTGCGTATTTCATTCCTTCTTTTCCAGGAGTTTTATGGCTCCCTCCACCTCCGGCGCCAGGACGGGAAGCCCGGCTTTCTTCCTCTTCTTCTCATCGAATTCGTCCAGGGCATAGAGTCTTCCCTGGCTGCTAATGAGGTTCGCCTGCATGGAGATGCCCGAAGGGGCGTGGCCTTCCCGGACCGCAAGATTCCTGAGGGCGACGATCGCATCCGTTATCCTGACTCCCTCGGGACACCTCTCCTGGCAGGTGTAGCAGCTGGAACAGAGCCAGATTTCCTTTCCCTTCAGGATCTGTTCTTTCATCCCCAGGTGAATCATGCGTATGAGCCTCCTGGGGTTATACGCAGGGTTGACTCTCCTCACGGGGCAGCTTGCGGTGCAGGTGCCGCATGCATAGCAGGATCTGATTGCCTCGGCCCCCGGTTCCTGCGCCACCACGGCCGCAAAACCGGCCGATCCGTTTTCCATCTGACATTCAGCCACAGACGCCTCCTCACGGCAGATTCATGAAAGATCGGCGCTTTTAAATATAATCACATAACAGTTACAATGTAGCTTTTAAAACTATACGCCCGCACATGGCGGGTGTCAAGAGCCTTTCCTGTTCCCTGATCCGCCATCAGAGCAAAAGAGGTCCGTGTCTGCATTTGCAAACTATGTCTGTTGTGCTAGAATGGGGACCATTCGAGAATGGAGATCGCATGGCACTTTCCCCCGTCGGGGACAAGGACGGAGGCCGATATGGAAACCGCGAACCCGGGCGGAACTGCCCGGGAGAGAACGCTCCGCAGGACAGATCGCATTCTGGATGCCTTCAAGGCCCTCGGAAAGGAGGATTCCGCGATCGAGGGTCTGTTTCAGGAGATCAGATCCCTGTACAAAGGTTTCAGCGGCCGTGAAAAAGAGGCCTTCTTCGGGGCCCTCCTGGAGGCCATCGAGGTCCCGAAAGAGGACCTGGAAGGCCTGATCCAGGCCCTGATGGAGTGCGGGAAAGACGACCCGTTGCGGCACGGTCTGCTTGCAGAACTGAGACGCCGCATCTATTCCCCCAGGCTGAAGCTTTTCAGAAAGATCTCCCATTATCCGGGGGGCCTGAAGTTCCTGCTGGATTTCCGGGGCGATCTCCTGTCAGTGCAGCGGAGTTCGACCATTGACCTGGCGCCCCTGGATGAGGACATCGTGTTTCTCCTGGAGATGCATTTTCAGGAAGGCTTCCTTTACCTGGAGGAGATTACCCTCAATTCATCCTTCAACCAGATCGCGCTGATCAGGAACCGGGACATGGTGCACCCCATGGCAAGCATCGAAGAGATGGGGCAGCGCTTGGGGAAAGACCGTCGCTGCTTCGCCCTGTACCATCGTCTCCTGCCACTGGAGCCCGTCATCTTTATTGAGGTGGCCTTGACGGACGGACTTATCAGGAAAATTTCCGATATCATGGCCCCGAGCAATGAGAAAGAACGAAACGACAGGGTGGACACTGCCATATTCTACTCCATCAACAACACTCAGAACGGGTTGGCAGGGCTCGGCCTCGGCAAGATACTGATCGGGAAAGTGGTGCACTACCTCCGCACGGAAGATGACCGGATAAAGAATTTTGCAACGCTGAGCCCCATGCCCGGGTTCTGGCGCCGCTACCTGAAGCCGATTCTCGAAGGAAAGGACGAGAACTGCGTCTTGAAACAGTCGGACGTCATCTCTTTCTTTCAAAAAAAGTCGGTGAAGAAGATCACCGCACATGGGCCCGGCGGAAACCGGGACCTCGATGCTTTTAATGATGCTCTGCTCGAAGTTCTATCGGGCGGAGAATGGGTGAAGGATGAAGAACTCCGAGAGGAGCTGCATGGGCCCCTGCTGAAGATCGCCTACCATTACCTGGCAAACGAAAAGAACCCCCAGGGAAAGCCGCTTGACCCGGTCACGAATTTTCATCTCGGACTCGGGGCAACGATTTCGGCGAGGAACGTCAATTTTCTGGCCAACCCTTCCGAAAAGGGGTTGAACGAGTCCTGCGGCATGATGGTCAACTATGTCTATTCCTCCAACTGGCTGAGTCAGATCCGCAGATCCCTGCGCTGGTTCGACCGGCTGGAGATCAAGGGCCTGTTTTCGAGGGAGTGAATCTCCTCCCGCAAAGCCGGCGGCATCAGGTGACGTCCGTTGCTGCCCTGCCAGACCCCGGATCGGAATACTCTCTCCGGGTCCCCCACCAGAGGTAAGAGGTTTAATCAAAACTAACCAGGCCCCACGGGCGCGAGTTCGGTAAGCGCTACTTGTGCTTGATAAACGTGCCCTTCTCGTATTCCTCGAAGGCCACCCGCAGTTCCTTTTGGGTGTTCATGACGATAGGGCCGTACCACGCGACCGGCTCGCCGATGGGTTTCCCCGATACCAGGAGAAAGCGGACCGGCGTCTCCTGGGCGGTAATGACTATTTCATCGCCGTCACCATAGAGAATGAGACTCTCCGGTCCGCAGGCACACTTTCTATCCATATCGAAATAGTTGTCCCCCACCACCTCATGGGAGAAGGGGTCCCGTTCCGGGTCGAAATACCCCTGTCCGTCAATCACGTACGCGAACACCTTGTGTCCCTGCGTAACGGCATGTTGAAAGGTGGTCTCCGGCGGCACCGTCACGTCGAAATACGCGGGATCCACGACCACGTCTTTCACCGGCCCTTCCACCCCGTCAACCTCGCCGCAGATAACCTTTACCCGGACGCCGCCCTCGAGGACCACCTCGGGAATCTCCCCGCACACAATTCCGCGGTAGCGCGGTTCCATCATTTTGTGCGAGGCAGGAAGATTCGCCCAGAACTGGAAGCCCCACATGAGACCGTTCTCGTCCCCTTTCGGCATTTCCTGGTGGATGATGCCGCTGCCGGCGGTCATCCACTGCACGTCGCCCGGTGCGATGACTCCCCGGTTCTCCATGCTGTCCCCATGTTCCACTCTGCCGTTCAGCACGTAGGTAATTGTCTCGATTCCCCGGTGCGGATGCCAGGGAAACCCCTTCAGATATTCCGCGGGGTGGTTCGAATGGAAGTCGTCGAGCATAAGAAAGGGGTCGAACAGGGGAACCTGATAATAGCCGAAGGCTCGCTTGAGATGAACACCGGCCCCCTCGATGGTCGGCTTGCTTTTCCAGACTTTGCTGATCTTGCGTGCCGCTCTCATATTTCCCTCCACCTTATCCCTTCAGTCTTCTCGTCCAGCTTACCAGACTCTCCAGCAGTTCTCTGATCTTCTCCCTTGTCTTCTGATCCGTCACCCTGCCGTCCTTGTCGATTTTCTCCTGGGCGAACGGCACCATGACCTCCGGCTGATTCAGTGCAAAACAAGTCAGGAAGACAAAACACTGCCGGAGATGATACTGGGCCCTCGCAGTCCCCATCATGCCGATGGACGCCCCCATGATAGCCACCGGCTTGTGCTCGAAGGCATTGTCCCCATAGGGCCTGGAAGCACAGTCGATAGCGTTTTTCAGGACCCCAGGGATCGAGTAGTTGTATTCGGGCGTTGCAATAAGAACGGCGTCGGCGGCCTTGATTTTCGCTTTGAATTCCTTGAGCCTTTCAGGAGGCCGATTCTCGAGATCCTGGTTGAAAAGAGGTATCCCGTCGAGATCAAAGATCTCAAGCTCGGCGTCTCCCGGTACAAGCTCCCGGGCGGCCTGCAAGAGTGACCGGTTATAAGATTCTTTGCGCAGACTCCCTGCAAAACCCAGAACTTTCACAGCGTTCCCCATACGAATCTCCCTTCTCACCGCAGCAGGGTTTATGTTGAGCCGCCCTCGTCCCATTTCCAGTGGCGGATCTCAGGCATGTCTTCACCGTATTGATGGATGTACTTTTTATGATCGAACAGTCTATCCCTGATGAACTGTCGCGTGTAGGCGGCCTCGGAGCCCAAGGCCGGGACGCGGTCGATCACGTCGTTTACGAGATGGAACCGGTCAAGCTCATTCAACACGACCATGTCAAACGGCGTGGTGGTTGTGCCCTCTTCCTTATACCCGCGGACGTGGAGGTTTTTGTGGTTGGTCCGGCGGTACGTGAGGCGGTGGATCAGCCAGGGATACCCGTGAAAGGCAAAGATGATTGGTTTATCCCGGGTAAACAGGAGGTCGAAATCCTTGTCCGGGAGCCCGTGGGGGTGTTCGCTGTGCGGTTGAAGCGTCATCAGGTCGACCACGTTGATCACGCGCACCTTCAGATCCGGAAACTGCTCCCGCAGGATCGCGACGGCGGCCATCGTTTCCAGGGTGGGTACGTCTCCCGCGCAGGCCATAACCACATCGGGTTCTCCTCCCCGATCGTTGCTTGCCCATTCCCATATTCCGAGCCCGGCCGCGCAGTGTTTGATTGCGGAATCTATGTCAAGCCACTGGAGTTCCGGCTGTTTGCCTGCAACGATAACGTTGATGTAGTTGCGGCTCCGCAGGCAATGATCTGCCACTGAAAGAAGGGTGTTCGCATCGGGAGGGAGGTATATGCGGATAACGTCCGCCTTCTTGTTCACCACGTGGTCGATGAACCCGGGGTCCTGGTGGCTGAATCCGTTATGGTCCTGCCGCCACACATGGGACGTGAGGAGATAGTTGAGCGAGGCGACGGGCCGCCGCCACGGCAAGCCGCGAGTGACCTTCAGCCACTTGGCGTGCTGGTTGAACATGGAGTCCACTATGTGGATGAAGGCCTCATAGCACGAAAAGAGACCATGCCGGCCGGTCAGGAGATACCCTTCCAGCCAGCCCTGACACAGATGCTCGCTCAGCACCTCCATCACCCGCCCGTCGGGCGAGATATGCTCGTCGGTCTCCAGTATCTCGGCGGTTGAAACCCGGTCCGTGACATCGAAGAGATGCGTCAATCGGTTCGATGCCGTCTCGTCGGGCCCCACCACACGGAAGTTTCTGCTCTCCTGATTCAGCTTCATAACGTCGCGTAAGAAAGTCCCCAGGACCCGGGTCGCCTCGGCCGCAGCCGCGCCCGGCCGGGATGCGGCCGCCGCATACTCGCGGAAATCAGGAATCTTCAGATCGCGAAGGAGAACGCCCCCGTTGGCGTGCGGGTTGGCGCCCATGCGCCGGTCTCCCTTCGGGGCGAGCTCAGACAGTTCGGGAATCAGCCTGCCGTTTTCATCGAAGAGTTCTTGGGGCCGGTAGCTCTTCATCCACTCTTCGAGGATCTTGAGGTGCTCCGGTTTTGCAGCCAATCCGGCAAGGGGCACCTGGTGGGCGCGCCACGTGCCTTCCACGGGAAGACCGTCCACCATCTTGGGACCTGTCCAGCCCTTCGGTGTGCGGAAAATGATCATCGGCCAGCGGGGCCTGCTCCTGAACCCTCCTGTGCGGGCCTCGGTCTGGATCTGTCTGATTTCGGCGATGACCGTGTCGAGTGTCTTCGCCAGGAGCTGGTGCACCTCGTCTGGATCGGCGCCCTCGACGAAATAGGGCTTGTAGCCGTAGCCGGTGAAGAGGTCCGCCAGTTCCCCGCGGCTGATACGGGCGAGCACGGTCGGATTGGCGATCTTGTACCCATTGAGGTGGAGGATCGGCAGAACTGCTCCGTCGCGGACCGGATTGAGGAACTTGTTTGAGTGCCAGCTGGTGGAGAGGGCGCCGGTCTCGGCTTCGCCGTCCCCCACCACGCAGGCGATCATAAGGTCGGGGTTGTCGAAGGCCGCGCCGTATGCATGGGCCAGGGAATAGCCGAGTTCGCCGCCTTCGTTGATGGAACCGGGCGTCTCGGGAGCCACATGACTCGGCACCCCCCCGGGAAAGGAAAATTGAGTGAACAGCCGCTTCATGCCGGCTTCATCCTGTGTAATATCCGGATATATTTCACTGTAGGTCCCTTCCAGGTAGGTATTGGCCACCAGCCCCGGCCCCCCGTGTCCGGGACCGGTCACGTAGATCATGTTCAGATCATACTTTTTGATGATCCGGTTGAGATGGACGTAAATGAAATTGAGCCCCGGCGTGGTACCCCAGTGACCGAGGAGTCGCGGCTTCACCTGCTCCAACTTCAGGGGCTCCTTGAGGAGCGGATTTTCACGCAGGTAAATCTGACCGACCGAAAGATAGTTTGCCGCCCTCCAGTACGCATTCATCTTTTGCAGGACCTCGGCGGACAGAGGCCGGCCGGTGTCCGCAGGCTCAATGGTTTTCTTTTTCATGAGAACGCTCCTCTCCGACCGGAAGACCCAGCACCCGGCAGACCGTTTCTGCTATTATCCGTTCCTCGTCCGTATGCATGACCCGGACCGTGGTTCGGCTCTCTTCCACCGAAATCACCCCGGCATTGGCCGTGTTGAGCTTTTCAGCGAGCCTGATACCGAGAAATCCAAGGCCATCGCAGATCCGGGCACGAACCTCAGGTGCGTTTTCGCCGATGCCGCCGGAAAAA
>CAZEGG010000106.1:0-10170 GCA_964511755.1 uncultured Desulfobacteraceae bacterium
CGAAAAGACGGCGCCCTCCCGCCAGTCACTCAGAAAAAAGGCCCTATCCCGCATGGCTTTCAATCAATCGTTGAGCTTTAGAGTACGCAATGACCGGATGAACCTTTAATTGTTTCAAAGATGGAGAAAGAAAAAGGAGGAGAAGAAGATGATGAGAAAGGTGTTCTTTTTGGCGGTGACGGTCTTTGTTTTGGGTTTTTTCGCGAACGTGACCTTTGCACATTTTGGCATGGTGATCCCTTCGGACACCATGGTCATGCAGGATGAAAACAGGGATGTCAAAGTGGTAGCCTCTTTTTCCCACCCATTTGAAGGAAATGGGATGGTTCTTGAAAAACCGGTACGCTTCGGTGTGCTGTTCAGGGGAAAAAGCCGGGACCTTCTCCCTGACCTGAAGGAAACAAAGGTGTTCGGCCACAAGGCCTGGGAAGTGACATGTCGAATAAACAGGCCGGGAGTATACAGCTTTTATATGGAGCCGAAGCCTTACTGGGAATCTGCTGAAGACAAGTTCATTGTCCATTACACAAAGACCGTCATCTCTGCATTCGGGGACGAAGAGGGATGGGATCAACCGGTGGGGTTGAAGACGGAGATCGTTCCCCTCACGAGGCCCTTTGGGCTGTATTCCGGGAATGTGTTCCAGGGAATTGTCCTCTTGAACGGAAAACCTGCCCCCTACACGGAGGTGGAAGTGGAATACTACAACAAAGATGGCAGGGCCATAGCCCCGACCGACTACATGGTAACCCAGGTGGTCAAGGCCGACGGAAACGGCGTTTTTACCTACGCAGCTCCTCACGCGGGGTGGTGGGGGTTTGCCGCACTCAATACAGCGCCGGAGAAGATGAAACACGATGGAAAGGACAAAGACGTGGAAGTGGGCGCAGTGATCTGGGTGAAATTCCAGAAGTGGCAGGAAAGGTAAGGGTAATTGCACCACTGATACTTTCTGAAGAACAGAGTGCGGAGGTTTGAGATATATGCGATATTACAAGACGATTTTTATCCTTCTCGCAGTGGTACTATTCATCGGATGGACTTCTCGGACCGGTTTTGCCGAGGGTTCTTCCGAAACCACGCAGGAGATCGAAGAGCTCAAGAATACGGTGAAGATCCTTATGGAGCGGGTTAGGGAACTGGAAAAGCAGGCACAAAAAGAGAAAATGCAAGCAACAGCCGAGGGAGAAGGAGAACAAGAGGCCGACAAAAAGCTGGCCGCGGATGTTGAAAGGATCAAAGAAGCCCTCGGGCACCTGGAGTTTTCAGGCGGAGTCACCACCATCCTTCAGGGCACTTCCGGGAATGACGACAACCCGCCGAAATATGCTGATTCAACCGACGGGACCTTTACAGTGGACCTGAATGTTGGCACGCACTTCGGTCGGTACGGAAACTTTTTTGTCCATCTGGAGGGTGGAGAGGGACAGGGAGTCAATGAGGATGTGGCCAGTTTCAGCATTCCCAACTACGACTCATATGCGACCAGGAACAGAAACAATCAATCTGATATTACCATATCGGAAGCGTATTACGAGATTACCCCTTTTGCCGGCAAAATAGCTTTTGACGTGGGCAAGATGGATATCAGCGTGCTCTTTGACGAGAATGAGGCCGCAGGAGACGAAACAAGTCAGTTTCTTTCCAATATCTTTGTGAAGAGCATGGGTCTGACCATTCCCGAGCCGGACAATTTTTACTGTCCTGCGGCGATGCTGAAACTGGCGCCGGTTGGTTTCCTGGAATTCAGGGTGATCGGCGCTTCGGTCGAAGATGATAACTGGCAGAATATTTTTGATCGTGGGTTTCTTGCTGCACAGGCTGCTTTCAAACCCCACGTGTTCGGGAGGCCGGGCAACTATCGGGTTTATGGATGGTGGGATGGAAGGCGGCACCTTGAGAACCGGAACCTTGCAGCTGCCGACGGGAGGCTCACTCCCGTCTACAATGATCCCCTCGCAGACAAGACGCAGAAAGGCTGGGGAATAAGCTTTGACCAGGAAATCGTTGATGGGGTGATTGGTTTTGTGCGGTATAGCCAGACCAATAATGATCTGTCCCGTTGGAATGGGGAGGAGTGGGAGATGATCCCTTTTAACCGATTGTGGACGGTCGGGGCCCAACTTTCCGGGGGACTTTGGCAAAGACCGAATGACGCCTTCGGAGTGGCCTTCGGAAAAACACTCCTGACCGACGATTACAAGAAAGCCAATGCCGATACAGCGGATGAAAGCTACGTGGAATCATATTATCGGTGGGCAGCGACAGAGCGTTTCGCCATATCGGGAGATCTTCAATGGGTGAAGAACGCGGGAGGAAATTCACGCGCGGATGATATTTACATCTTCGGCCTGAGAGGACAGCTGGATTTCTGACATCTCGGCCTTTCCAACCTGTGAGGCCTCCCGATTCGGAGGAGGCCTTACAGGACCCCAATGAGGTTTGAGAACCTTTCTCGAATCTCACCGCCACGGTTCTTCTTGCAGAGCACGCATTTTCCCTGTAAAAAGTAAGAGCTTGGATCCACATGGCCCGGCTTTTGACCGGCCCGTGAACAGGCTATGCCCACCGAAAGGTGGCGATAAAGAGAATTCAGAAATCAGGAGCCATAAGAATTTTGAAGTCGCGTCGCTCCAACAACTGCGTGATATCGGCTGAACAATAGAGTATCCGGAGCAGGAAGAGCATAGAGACTATGGAAAAATCAAACAGCCGGCCTCAGGGACATTCATCTCTTTTTGTGGTCGTAGTGACTGTTTTCGTCACCTGCCTCATCGCGGCCAACATCATGGCCGTCAAGATTGTGTATATCTTCGGGTTCATTCTGCCTGCGGCCATCATCATTTTTCCCGCCAGCTATATCGTGGGAGATGTACTCACCGAGGTCTACGGATATCGGGAGGCAAGGAAGGTGATCTGGCTGGGGTTCCTCTGTAATTTTATCGTGGTGGCCGCGTTCTGGCTTGGGAAGATCATGCAGCCGGCGCCTTTCTGGAGCGGGCAGGCGGCCTATGACCAGATCCTCGGGTACACGCCGCGCATTCTTGGAGCGTCTTTTCTGGCCTACCTCGTGGGAGAGTTCTCCAATTCCTACGTCCTGGCAAGAATGAAGATCGCCACGAATGGAAAGTGGCTGTGGACCAGGACCATCGGATCCACGGTGGTGGGAGAAGGGCTTGATTCCCTCATCTTCATTACCGTTGCGTTTGCCGGGGTTATCCCCACGACGTCGCTCGGGTCCGCCGTGACAACCCAGTGGCTGGTAAAATGCATGTATGAGATTATCGCGACACCTCTGACCTATCAGGTTGTGGGGTTTCTGAAAAGGCGAGAAGGTGTCGACACGTATGACTATGACACACGGTTTAACCCCTTGTTGATCGGTGACTAGGGCTCTCGAAGACCGGGAGGGAACGGATGTTGTGCACATGGTGGGAGGGAAAAATAGGTTGAATTTTCCTGGTGAATAGGATATCTCGAAAGCCCGCAAATACCTAACCCGGGTGATGAACCGTTCGGTTTACGCGAAACTGACAATTCGAGGAGGAAGTGAGGAATGGGAGCAGAAAGAAAAGTAAAGGACATTATGGTCCCCATTGAAGAATATCACACAATCGATCAAAACGAAGAACTCCGCGTCGCGCTCCAAATACTGAGAAAGGACCATGAGGATCTGATAGCAGGGAAGATCAGCGATTTTCACAAGACCATTTTTGTTACCGGGAAGAAAGGAAAGATCGTGGGCAAACTGTCCATGCATGATTTCATACAAGGGATGGTTCCTGAACATGCGAAAGCCCCGGAACTGTCCAGAGCCTATTATTCGATTCTCTCTTCCCGGGCCATGGAGGTCGAAGAGGAGGTACGTGATATCCAGGAGCGATTTGACTGGCTGCATCATGACTTCCTGGAACTTGTGAAGCAGGAGGCGGTCAAGAAAGTGAAAGAGGTTATGTCTCCCGTGCACCCGGTATTAAAAGAGGAAGACGGGATAACGCATGCTATCTACGCAATGTTCAAGGAGAAGATTCGTCGTCCGCTCGTGATTCGAAACGGCGAAATCGTGGGCGTGGTTAATGCCGTTCACATCTTTCAGGAACTTATCGAGGCTGTCGATTCTTAACGAGAAGAACGGAATCAACCCTTTTTATCCGGGTTATTCCATACCTCAAGCAGGTAATTCTTGTTGTCCTCGAATACCCGGGCGTGTTCTTCGACGATTTCCTCTGCCTGGCTTGAGGTCATTCGCCGGGTTGTGTTGATAAAGGAGGCCACACGCCCCAGGTAAAGCGGGGTCACAAGGTTGACCAACTGAGTACGGTTGTCTTTCCAGTGATGGAAGGTGCCTGCTATTTCATAGAGAACCATGACCCACGTTTTCACGGGCATGGCGAACTTGGTCTTAGGTTTTCCCGCACATTTTTTGAGTTCCTCGTAACAATCGGGTGAAAAAAGATCCCGGTAAAGGCCTTTGAATTGACGAAAGCCGGTCTTATATTCGTTCACCAAACGATCAAGGTTGACCTTGATGGGATCAGGGGTTAGGAAATCCCTCAGCCCGAACATGGGCACGGTCCTACTCCCTCTCACACCCTTCCAATCCTTCTCGTTTTGCTCCATGAGAACAAAGAGGGTATGAACCACCTGTCGAAACATGGGACCCAGAGATTCACCAGGATCCTTTGCGTCATGGATTTTCACTCCCAGATTTGACTGGCATATCCTGAAATTATTGGTAATCGCGTTTGTGGTCATCCATATGTCTATGCCATAGCGCGCAACGTCGGTATCCCATACATCCTGGGCCATGTAATAGGCAGCGAGTTCCCCGGAAAACGCAAAGTCTCCCCCGATGGGTTGGCGGATTCTCAAACCGTACAGGGCCCGCGTCAAATTATACACGATGTTGTTGGTGATCGTGCCATCGTACTTATAGCGTGAGTAGACAGGAGAGACAAAATGGTACCCTTTTTCGAGAATCGGTTCCAGAAGGTATTTGATCCAATCGCCTGTAATAGAACGCAGATCCGAATCAACCACCACGCATGCCTTGACCCGAAGCCGTTTCGCAGTCTCGAATACAGACCGAAATGCCGATCCTTTGCCTGCGGGTCCTCGGTATATGGTGACGATCTTTTCTTGCCAGGGCTTGATCTCGAATTCCTTTGCCGCTTCCCGTGTGTCATCGGTGGATCCGCCGTCTGCGATCATGATGACTGAGCGCAAATCCTTGTAGTGATGGAAGAGCCCGTGGCTGACCATCTGAATAACATGGGCAATGGTCTTCTCATTATTGTAACAGGGAATGCCCACGAGAATATCCGAGTGCTCTATTTCTTCTACCCGCTTTGTGCTGTATGCCCTGAGCGCCGTGTCGAAACGCATGATATAAGCGACCCCCACTCTTTCAAGGAGATAATCACTTTGAAAAAGGCTTGATATTAGCATCTTCATATGGTGTAATACAAGAACAAACAGGCAGTTTGTCCTGATTTTTTTCAGGAGCCAAGTTTCAGTAATTTTGCAGCAATTTTTATTCCGCCCTCAGATGGGCGCATAGATCGATGATGTGGTCATAACCTTATTTCTGTGTGTCTGTGTAATGCCTGGAAAGGAGGAGTGCTCATGAAAGCGGGAATCATTTTTACAGGAACCGGCCCTATCCTCATTTTGACCAGCTATGAATCCTTCGAGGATCCGAAGCTGGTGGCAAAACTGGAGGTGAAGGGAATAAAGAAGTTCATCGCATCCGAACTGCCTTTGGAGAGGGTCAAGGAGAAATATGGGAATCAATACACAGTGGTGATGGGAGACCTTTACCAGACAGATGACCTTCGGGTCCTGGATTATAACGGGTACAATGTTTTCCACAGTTTCACCTTCAAGGAAATGGCAAAACCCATCTATCATGAGGGAGCTTGACGCGGAAAGACGCTCTTGGAAAAGAAGATTGTGCGAAGGTGGAATATAGGCTAGTGCTAATCTTTGGGCACTAGTGGGTTTCCAATCCAGAAATGAGATATTTTTTTCAAGATCAAGGAAATCAAGGGATTACGCGGAGACGTACGTTAGTACGTCGCACAAGTGATCCCGCAGATTGACGATGAGATTGTGAAAAATAGCCATTTATGGATGGAAACTAGACTAAGGCCGCTCCACGAGGAGATACCGGTCGGGTTTTAAACGCGCGAAAATGGCGGCGCCGGGACAGGGCGCCACCATCTTTTTTTTGTATTGGCCCCCCAGGACCTGAAAGAGTTCCAGGCAGCAGGAGCACAGATGAGCGCTCCGGTCTATGGAGTAGGGGATGATGCCCTCTCCATCCCGGATGAAGAAGCGGGGATGGATGAAGTTGGCGTGATTGGCTGTATGCGACAGGTAGAGATAGTCATAATCTTCGACCTTTGATCCAAGCCTCCTTGCCCACCGGAGATATATCCTTTTCTCCACATCCTCTATGTGCCGCCATTCAGCCGGCATTTTTTCTTTGAGACGGGGATCCTCTGAGAGGACTTTTTTTTCTTCCTCCGTGGCTCGCCGGGGCGGAGTGAAGTCCGAGGCTGTTATGATGGCCTCTCGTTTCTCCTCATAGCCGTGAAGTGCAAAGGAGCTGATGATCAGGTACAAGCCGTTTTTCTCTGAATGACGATACCAACTTCCCTGTCGGGAGCAGGTGGCATCCCAGACCTCCGGCGCAACACTCGCGATCCTGTTGATGGAATCGAGGGGGGTGCAGACGATGCCTATTGCAGATTTCAATTTCCTGCCTTGATCTGCCAGTTTTCTTTTCAGGTTCCTTTCCTCCTCTTTCGTCATCCAGTATACATGCTTGAGGTAGGATCCTGATGAGTCTTTTTCCATGATACGGACTCGCCTTTCCTTCACCCGACGGGCGCACCCTGATGTTCATGGTCGAAGATGGGTCCGGTACTTTTGGGTTGCGCCCATATATCATGTGTGACATATTTTTTATTGATTTGCAATCGCTGGTTGGGGTTGTTCAGTATGCAGGAGTCGGAATGGAAAGGTGCCCGTGCTTATTGCCGGTTGCCGGATTTGTTGTCGTGACCACTGTCAAGAGGTATGGTCGCGTTGTTGAATTTGGTCCCTTCGTGGTTGCCGGGATTTTTCTGAATGGAATCGTTTTTCAAAGTCAAGAAACCTGAAGAAGTGCTTGCACTGCTGCAGCGGTTCAACCCGTGCGGCGAGGAAGAAGCCCTGCTTGACCTGGCGTTCGGCAGGGTGCTGAGCAGGGATGTCGTGTCGCCCGAGGACCTCCCCGGGTTTTCCCGGTCCACCATGGACGGCTATGCGGTGAGAGCAAAGGATACATTCGGAGCAAGCGAAGGCCTGCCTGCCCTATTTGAAGTAGCGGGTGAGGTCAAAATGGGACTAGACTCTCCCGGTGAGGTAAAGCAGGGACAGGCAATGCGGATTCCCACCGGCGGCATGCTTCCCCATGGGGCCGACGGCGTGGTGATGGTGGAATACTGTCACACGCTGGATACGGAGACCATAGAAGTGACCCGCGCCATTTCGCCTCTTGAAAATGTAATCCAACCGGGAGATGATATCAAGAAAGGGACCACAGTCCTTCGGAAAGGATACCGTCTGAGGCCTCAGGATATAGGAGTTCTTGCGGGTCTGGGTGTCGAACAGGTGAAGGTATTCAGGAAACCCCGGGTTGTCCTTATTTCCACCGGCGATGAGATCGTCCCGGCAGGAGATGTCCCGGCGGACGGGCAGGTCAGAGACATCAACCGCTATACACTGGAGGCCTTCTGTTCCGCGAACGGGGCCATTCCCGAATTCCTGGGGATTTGCCCGGATAATTTTGAACGTTTGAAAGGCCTGGTTGAGAATGGGCTGGAATCGGCTGATGCGGTCTGGCTGTCAGGGGGGAGTTCGGTCGGCACCCGGGACCTCACGCTTGCGGTCTTTGAGACTTTTGAGCATTTTGAACTGTTGGTCCACGGGATTTCCATCAGCCCGGGAAAACCGACAATCATAGCCCGTTCCGGCGAAAAACCTCTGGTGGGGCTCCCCGGACACGTGTCCTCCACGCTGATAGTTGCCGAAGTCTTCATGACCCCGCTTTTGGACAGGCTTTCCGGCCTTGCAGAGGAGGGAGAACTCCGGAAAAGGAGAACCTCGGCGCGGTTATCACGGAACATAGAATCCAAGAGCGGACGGGCAGACTATATTCGTGTCAGACTCCATAAGGAGGGAAAGGAGTGGGTGGCCGATCCCGTGTTCGGGAAATCGGGGCTTATCTCTCCTCTTGTCGAAGGGCACGGATTGGTCAAAGTGGACGTGAACACGGAAGGGCTCTATGAGGGCGATCTGGTGGAAGTCCTATTGTTTAATGGAGGTGAGGTGTGAAGAGACAGGTCTACCTGGCCATGAAGACAGTCGAAGAGGCCCGAGAGATCTTTTTTTCCCGGTTTGGCCCTGAAATGCATACGGAGCCGGAATTGATTGCTGCGGAAGACGCCTTGGGACGTATAA
This sequence comes from uncultured Desulfobacteraceae bacterium, assembly GCA_964511755.1. Taxonomy (GTDB): domain Bacteria; phylum Desulfobacterota; class DSM-4660; order Desulfatiglandales; family Desulfatiglandaceae; genus B46-G9. Next base: position 8,509 of record CAZEGG010000106.1, read on the forward strand.
CCTCGGAACCTGTATTCGCCAGACGTTCGACTCCCGGATTCCATTCGGCAGCCATGGACGGCATAGCAGTGCGGGCTGAGGAAACATATGGGACAACAGAGAGGAGGCCCAGGGTGCTCCAGATAGGAGCTCAGGCCGCCTGGATCAATACAGGCCAGCCCCTTCCCGTATCCTCTGACGCGGTGATCATGGTAGAGAAATTGCATGTGCTGGACGACGAGCACATTGAAATTCGGTCTCCCGCATATCCCTGGCAGAATGTGCGTAAGGTAGGGGAAGACATAGTAGCAACACAACTGCTCTTTCCACGGAACCATCGTGTCCGCGCCTATGATCTTGGGGCCCTGATCAGTGCGGGCGTGTACACGCTCCGTGTTTGGAGCCGTCCGAAAGTTGCTATTATTCCAACCGGTTCCGAGCTTATTTCCCATCACGATAATGTGAAGATGTCGTCCCTGAAACAGGGGCAGATCATAGATTCCAATTCATTTATCCTGGCGGGATTGGTGGAGGAGAGCGGAGGAATTCCTATTCGTTATCCCATTGTTCCCGATAATGAAAAGGAGATCAGACATATCCTGGAAAAGGCGATCACCTCGGATGCCGATGTGATCATGATTAACGCGGGATCGTCTGCGGGAAGCAGAGATTACACTGTCCATGTGATTGGCGGCATGGGTGAGGTGCTGGTTCACGGTGTGGCGATGATGCCCGGGAAGCCCACCATTCTTGCCAGCGTGGAGGGGAAGCCTGTTGTCGGAAACCCGGGCTATCCCGTATCATCTACCCTCTCCTTCAATCAATTCATAAAGCCCCTTCTTTTCGGCCTCCAGGGACGGGAAAAGCCTGTAGAAGAAACGGTCACTGTGAGGCCATCCAGGGATATTCCGTCCAAGCTGGGTCTCGAGGAATTTCTGCGGGTCAATATCGGAAAGGTGGGTTCGAACTATGTGGCCACACCTTTGCCCCGGGCTGCCGGTTCAGTGACTACGCTCACCAGAGCCGAGGGAATCATCCGGATACCAGCCCTTTCCGAAGGTGTATCGCAAGATGAAGAGTTGGAAGCGGAACTCCTGGTTCCCCGGGAAGAAATTCTGAATACGGTCTTGATCATCGGAAGCCATGATATGACCATTGATCTGCTGGCCGACGAGATCAGGACCGCGGGCAATGCAATACGTGTTTCTTCCGGAAACGTGGGCAGTTTGGGTGGGTTGATCGCGCTCAGGAAAGGCATCTGCCATCTTGCGGGATCCCATCTCCTGGATACACAGACAGGAGAGTATAATTTTTCCTATGTGGAAAAATACCTGAAAGGGATGCAGGTGAACATCTTTCACCTCGTGCTGAGGGACCAGGGCTTGATCGTCCGGAAAGGAAATCCGAAAGAGATTCATGGGTTGGAAGACCTCTCCAGGGGTGATGTCCTGTTTGTGAACAGACAGGCGGGATCAGGGACACGCGTCCTCCTTGATTACAAGCTGGCACAATTGGACCTCGAAAACTCTTCCGTCCGGGGGTATGACCACGAGGAATTTACCCATATGGCCGTGGCCGTGGACGTGCTGAGTGGTGCGGCCGACTGTGCGATGGGAATCTTCGCTGCTGCCAGGGCCCTGGACCTTGACTTTATCCCCGTCGAAAGGGAGCAATACGATCTGA
>CAZEGG010000107.1:0-10153 GCA_964511755.1 uncultured Desulfobacteraceae bacterium
ATCCTTCTCTCTTTGTTCGCTATGGCGGCTATGGGGCTGTTCCTGCTGGAAGCCAGGACATCGAAATCCTCCGGCATTTTTTCAATGCGGTCACCATGGCTCATCCATACGGTTTCCTCTCCTTCGGTTCCGACTCCGTAGAAGATGTCCCTGTGATCGAGTATCCGGACCTGCGCATTTCCGTACTCCCGGTCGACAGCCTTAGCCACGAGTCCCTGCAGGACATGGGTCAGGAACTGCATGCCGTAGCAGATCCCCAGTACCGGAACGGCCAGTTCCAGGACTCTCTTCTCTGCCAGCGGAGCGTTCGGCTCAAATATGCTCGCGGGGCTCCCGGAGAGGATGATTCCCGTCGGCCCAAAGGCCTTGATCTTATCAATTTTCAGGTGAAAGGGATGAATCTCACAGTAAACCCGGGCCTCGCGAACTCTCCTGGCGATGAGCTGAGTGTACTGGGACCCGAAATCCAGGATCAGTATTTTTTGTTTGTAAAGCGCTTTCGTCATTTGAAATCCTACCTTTTGGCCAATCAAGGCTGCCTTACTCGACCCTATAATTGGGCGCCTCCTTGATAATGATCACATCGTGGACGTGACTTTCCCTGAGCCCGGCGGGCGAGATCTGTATAAATCTGGCAGAGCTTTGAAGCGCTCCGATATCGCCGCATCCCAGGTATCCCATGCCGGACCGGAGGCCTCCTACGAGCTGGTACACCGTATCGGCCAAAGGCCCGCGATAGGGAACGCGACCGACTATCCCCTCCGGCACGAGCTTTTTCTCGAGTTCCCTGTCTTCCTGAAAATAGCGGTCTCTGCTTCCCTCCTTCATTGCTTCAAGAGAGCCCATGCCACGGTAGACCTTATAGGATCGCCCCTGAAAAAGGATTGTCTCACCGGGGCTCTCTTCCGTCCCGGCGAAGAGGCTCCCAATCATGACCGAATCGGCGCCGCCTGCCAGGGCCTTGGTCACGTCACCGGAAAACTTGATCCCTCCGTCTGCAATAACCGGAACGCCTGCGTCCGTCGCTGCCTCGGCACATTCCATGATCGCGCTCAACTGCGGGACCCCTACCCCTGCCACCACACGCGTGGTGCATATGGAACCGGGACCCACACCGACCTTCACAGCATCTACTCCGGCATCAATGAGAGCCCGGGTTCCTTCCGCCGTGGCCACGTTTCCCGCGATAAGTTCCAGTTCCGGATGCTCCTTCTTGACGCCTCTGACCGTTTCAAGCACCTTTTCCGAGTGTCCGTGCGCCGTATCGATCACGATGACATCCACATCCGCTGACAGGAGGCCGGCTACCCTTTCCATCGTATCCGGTCCGATTCCCACCGCAGCCCCTACCCGGAGCCTTCCCAGGTCATCCTTGCAGGAATCGGGATATTTCTTGATCTTCTCGATATCCTTGATGGTGATAAGGCCCTGCAGTTTTCCTTCGTCATCCACAACCAGCAGCTTTTCGATGCGCCTCTCGTGAAGGATTGCCTTTGACTCTTCAAGTGTTATCCCAACTTTCGCGGTGGCCAGATTTTCCTTGGTCATCACTGCGCTCACTTCCTGATCCAGGTTGCTCTCAAATCGGAGATCCCGATTCGTTATGATGCCCAGAAGGTTCCCCGCCTTGACCACCGGCACGCCGGAAATCCGGTACTTTTTCATGATATCCAGCACTTCATAAATCTTCTGTTCCGGTTCCACCGTAATCGGATCCACAATCATCCCGCTTTCCGACTTCTTGACCTTCTCCACCTCAAGGGCCTGGCGCTCTATGGGCATATTCTTGTGGATGAAACCGAGACCTCCCTGTCGTGCCATGGTGATAGCTGTTTCAGACTCGGTCACGGTATCCATGGCCGCGCTCACAATGGGGATATTCAGTGCAATATTCCGGGAAAGCCTGGTCTTGACACTGACCTCTCCCGGCAACATGGACGAACGGGCGGGCACCAACAACAGGTCATCGAAAGTGAAACCAAATGGGATATCCTCTTTATGCATATTTATCATCCTCCAGCAAAAGCTTAACGGGTACAGGCAGAAGGGTCCTCCTGCTATGACTGTCGGGAGGCTCGGGAGAAGGGAAGGAAATCCATTTTGCTCTCGGAGTCACTCTCCGAGGCAGAGAATTCACGCGTTCTCCGTGTGTTCCCATAACAGCCCCTCAAGGAGATCCGAGAAGCAGACGGTGAGCTTTTCCAGGGAAAAAGAATCCATTATTCCGGTGGTCAGAAGAGCACCAGCCGGCAACACGCCGGCCCTGTCGGCATCCAACCCGTACCTGGCGACCCTTTCCTTCATTTTCATGGTGATCATTTCCTCAAGGAGTTCCTGGATGTTCTCCTTCGTTATCGTGAGACCGGTTATATGATGCGGATCCAGCTTCCTGAGGGAAATGTTATGCAGCAGGGCTCCGAGTGTTACAATGGTTCCTCCTGTCCCCGCCATCGAAAATACCCTTCGAGAGGGTATCTGGTCAAGTCCATTCATAAGCTTTCGTCCGATAAAATCACGAAGAGTGTCGATTTCTGAACCTTTTGGCGGGTCTGTTTTCAGGTACTCCTCCGCAAGTATGGATGCCCCCAAAGGTATGGAACGGATCAAACATTCCTTCCGATTCGCAACCACGAATTCCGTGCTGCCGCCGCCCAGGTCCACTATCAAGTGAGGTTTGTTTTCCATGTGGAGCACACGGTGGACTGCTACAGCAGTGAGTCGTGCCTCTTCTTCACCAGTGATCACCCTGATCCGGATTCCCGTTCTCTCGCCCAACAGCCGGAGGAATTCTTCTCTGTTTTCAGCCTGTCTTACAACCCCGGTAGCAACAGCAGCAGTCATTCCCACCCGGTATGCATGCATGGACCGCTCAAACACCCGGAGGACATCCAACACACGACGTGCCGCACTCTCTGAAAGGATTCCGTTTCCCCTATGGAAATCACTCCCCAGACGGACATACGACCGCTGTCTCGTCATGGGAAGAATACGGTGAGAGGCCTCGTCCCATTTCGCTATGAGCAAACGCGCGGTATGTGTGCCGAGGTCTATGGAAGCCAGTGTTCCGCTCATCTTTGTGTTCAACCCGGACCCGGGGGGGGGTGTCCCCGGTGTGAAAGGGTCCAGCTTCGTCATTATTCAGCATTCAGCCTCTGTTTTGCAGAGAGTCCGAACATTCCGGTAAGAGCCTTCAATTCCTCCGCTCTCATGAACCAGACAGACACGAGATAGCTGCCCGCCCCAAGAGCAATCAATGCGCCGAGGCAAAAGATGTTATGCAGAAGACCTGCCTGAGGCCCGGAAACCAGCCACCACCTTTTTGCAGCGAGCAGGGTCAGGGTCATAACCAGGGATGCAATGCCACTTTTCCCTGCCGACACCAGGAGGGGTCCGACAGCAAGCGCCCTGACACGCCGAAAGAGCAGGACAGCAAGGAGGCAGAATTGCAGGCTGGAAGCCAGGGACAGGGCAAGAGCAAGACCTCCATGCCGCAAGGGTCCCATCAGCATCAGGCTCAGCGCAATGTTCGCAACTACGGCCACGACAGCCACTTTGACCGGCGTCTTTGTATCCTGGAGAGCATAGAAGGCCGAAACAAGGATCCGTATACCGGAAAATGCACACAGGCCCAGGGTATAGTAAAAAAGAGCCTGATCTGTCATCAGCGTGGCATGGGCGCTGAATTCCCCTCGCTGAAGGAGAATTGAAATGATTTGCCTGCCAAGGATAATCAATCCCACGGTCGCCGGGATGGTGACAAAGAAGACAAGCCGCAGGGCATGGGATAACGTCCTGTTGAATTCATCGACATTTTCTTCAGCGGCATGTCCCGAAAGAGAAGGGAGAACCGCCGTACTGATTGCTATGGCAAACACGCCCAAGGGAAACTGCACTATCCGATCTGCATAGTAGAGCCAGGAAATGCTCCCTTCGGGAAGGAACGAAGCGAGCAAGGTCCCCATGAACTGGTTGAACTGGTATACTGCCGAGCCGAAAACAGCCGGGAGCATCAGGCGGCCGATCCGTCTTACCGCCGGGTGAGCGGGCATCCATGACGGCAGCAGCCGCATGCCTGACTTCATGATCCATGGGACCTGCAGGGCCATCTGCAGCAATCCCCCGATGAAAACACCCAAGGCCACTCCGACAATAGGTTCGGAAAAGTGGGGGGACAGGAGGTAGGCACCGCCGATGATGCCCACATTAAGGAGAATCGGGGCGGCAGCCGGAGCAGCAAAGTGTCGGAGCGAATTGAGAACTCCCATGAAGAAAGCGACCAGACTTATGAACAGGATATAGGGAAAGGTTATGCGGGTGAGCAGGACCGTAAGGTCATATTTCAGTCCGCTTCCGCCGAACCCAAAGGCCTGAATTCTCACGATCCACGGAGAAAAAAGGACACCAAGCACCGTAATAACGGCCAGGGCCAGGGAAAGGATGGTCAACACGATCCGGGCCATTTCAAAGGCGTCATTCTTTCCTTTCCGCGTCAGGTATTCGGTGAAAACAGGGATAAAGGCTATGGTGAGAGACCCTTCGGCAAAAAGACGCCGCAACAGGTTCGGGATTCGAAATGCGACGAAGAAGGCATCAGCGCTTAACCCGGAGCCGAAAAGAGAGGCAATGACCATGTCGCGTATGAGACCGAGCACACGGCTAAGAAAGGTGAAGACGCTCACCACACCGGCGGCCCGGCTCACCTTTTCCCCTTCAGATCTGATATTCTTAGAATTCGGCACGAAAATCCTTGACAGAATTGGCGCAATTGAAATAGATTAAATTATTATTTTATTCCTGGAGGTTCTGAATTGGCAAACCATAAATCAGCTCTCAAAAGGGCCAAGCAAAGTGAAATGAGAAGGCTCAGAAACAAGGGCTATAAAACAAGGGTCAAAAACATCGTCAAAGCGGTCCAAAAAGCAGCAGACGGAGATTCACCAGAGGAAGCCCGGGGCGCATTTACCAAGGCTGTTTCCACTATCCAGAAAACAGCATCCAAAGGGGTCATTCACAAGAATACCGCCGCCCGCAAGATCTCCCGCCTCGCACGGCGGGTTAATCAGCTTGAAATTTCTTGAAACGCTTCTCAAAGGCACAACGATATCACGATATTTTCAAGAACCGTACGCTCGGATGAGCCCCTCTTGAGGAGTCCATCCGAGCGATACAGGAGATGCAAGGCATCCTCAATCTCCTCAAATTCCCACTTTCTTGACTGTTGCGCAATCTTGTTTCCCAGAAACCCGGGAATACCCACTTTCATCGGCAAGTCCTTGACCTGCCCTCCCCCTTCCAAAATCTTTTTTGTATGAGAGATCAGCCGGATCTGTCTGTTCAGCATGCCCAGTACCCTCAGCGCCCCGCTCCGATCTTCGTCGAGAAATCGATTCAAGACCCTGAGAGATGGTTCAGTCCGCCTGAAGGAAACCTCGTCCATCAGTTCAAACACCGTGTACGCGCGGCTGAAAACGGCGAGTTCCTTCACCTCTTCCCTGCCGACATGGCCCTTTCCGTGTCGCAGGGAGAGTTTTTCCAGCTCCGAATACAGGTCCTGCAGACGATTCCCGACCATTTGGAAAAGGTAAGCGCAGGCTTCCCCATCCATATCCATACCCATTTCCCCGGCAGTGGTCCGCAGCCAGGGAACAACCTCCCTGTCGGGGAGCCTGTTGAACGCAACACTCCACCCCGCTTCTCTCATCCGCTTGTAAAACCTGGTCTTGAAATTGGTTTTTCCTGAAACGAAAATCAGGCAGGTGGTCGGAACGGGATTTTCGAGATACGGGACAAAGCTTTCAAGGGCTGATGGAGAAAAACTCTCCGTTCTCCGGACGATGACGAGCCGGTTGGGAGACATGAAAGGCAGTGATCTGGCGGCATCCAGTATCGATGAGCCTTCGGTTTCACCGCCGTAAAACAATTCTATATTCAAATCCTTCGCCGCCTCCGGGACGAAGGTGTCCCGGATCTCCGTGAGGAGTTTTTCAAGCCTGAAACGGCTTTCACCGTGAAAGAGATAGACAGCTTGAAGAGTGCCCTTTCTTAAGTGCCGCAAAACGGCTTCCGGCTGGATGTCGCGTGCCATCAAAACCTTTCCATGGTCTGGGCATATACTCTCTTGGCCAGATTTCTGGCAATCGTCTTCACGGCCAGCGTTTGGTTGTAGCGAGTCTTAAGCGGGTCTGTGCTCACGGAGTAGGATGCCTTATCGGTCACGCCTTTTTGATCCCAGAGTATGCGACCGGAAGCGCGATCGATGAGCCGGGCATCCATTCTGAGCCATAGCCATCTGCTGCCGGTAGTCGCATAGTTGAACGTCCGGCCCTGGACGGTGTTCTGTCTCACGTCATAGGTGAGCGGATCGCTGCCGATGCGGGTTATCTGAATCTCCAGAACCGCATCGGCACTCTCCTTTGAAACCACGGGCAGGCCTGAATGATCAATGAATTCCTCCCGGATAATTCGGGTGAAATCTCCCTCGAACCCCAAGGTCGAGGCGGGGCTTTTCACCATTGGCACCGCAATACTAGATATTTGCAGGCCCTCGGGTTTTCCTGTCTGCTGGAAATGGTAGGAGCATGAACCTCCGCCCAAGGCAAGAAATGCCAGGAAAGGAAGAACGCTTCGATAGAGGCCTCTTGATCTCGTCTTCATTTTCTGTCCCTTTTTCACACCACCATGTTGACCAGTTTTGCTCTGACCACGATCACTTTCTTGACCCGCTTTTCACCTATGAAGCGCTGCACCCGCTCATCTGCGAGGGCCGCTGCTTTGAGGTCATCATCTCCCAAAGATATGGGGACTTCGATTCTGCTCCGCACCTTTCCATTTACCTGCAGCACTACCAACTTGCTCTCAACGCTCAACGCCTCCTCTCTATGTACGGGCCATGGCGCCTTTTGGATGCTCCCCTCCTGGCCGAGCATCTGCCAGAGCTCTTCGGTCATGTGCGGCACTACAGGAGAGAGCAGGACGACAATCGCGTCCACCGCTTCCCGCAATACGGACAGATCCTGCGCATCTCTGCGTTGATTGTCGGTCCCCAGAAACTGATAGACTTCGTTCACCAGTTCCATGACCGCGGAAATGGCTGTATTGAAATGGAAACGATCCTCGATATCAGTGGTCACTTTTTTGATGGTCTGGTGGGTCTTCCGGTGAATCTTTCTAAGCTCCTCGGGAAGCCCATCTCCATCTTTAAGTGCTTCGACTGACGTAATGTCTTCCAGGTTGTCTGCGATGAGACGCCAGACACGGTTCAGAAACCGGTAGGCCCCTTCTACGCCCTGATCGTTCCACTCCAGGTCCTTTTCAGGCGGTGATGCAAACAGGCAGAACATCCTCACCGTGTCCGCTCCATACGCATCAATAAGGGCCTGCGGATCGACGACGTTCTTCTTTGACTTAGACATCTTTACGGTCTTGCCGACCACGACCGGAGTGCCGCACAAAGAGCATCGTCCGTTCTCCGCCTCCTGTGGAAAAAGGTAGCCATGCCGGGGACATTCCTGGGTCTCCTTGCAGACCATACCCTGGGTAAGAAGATTGGTGAACGGTTCGCGCACGTTCAGATAATCCAAATCCCTCAGGACTCTCGTGTAGAATCTTGAGTAGAGCAGATGAAGAATAGCGTGTTCTATCCCACCGATATACTGATCCACCGGCATCCAGTAGTCCACCCTTTTCCTGTCCAGAGGGCCATTTGCGTAATCGGGGCAGGCATAGCGATCAAAATACCACGAGGACTCGACAAAGGTATCCATGGTATCCGTTTCTCTTCTCGCCTCTTCTCCGCACTTTGGGCAGACGGCCCTATAGAAAGATGCCTCGAAAGGCAAGGGGGAACCCCCGTTCGGTCGCATGTCGAGATCCAGTGGAAGCACCACGGGCAGGTCCTCTTCAGGCACAGGAACGACGCCGCATCGCTCACAGTACAGGATCGGGATGGGAGCTCCCCAGTACCGCTGCCGGGAAATTCCCCAGTCCCTGAGCCGGTAATTCACTGTTTTGTAGCCGAGGCCTTTTGACTCCAGATAGTCGGCTATCCCGTCAAGGGCATCGAGATTCCGTTGACCGTTGAACGGACCGCTGTTCACCAGGATGCCTTCATCCACATAGGCTTCGGTCATATCTTCTTCATCCAGATCCCGATCCGGGGGGCGGATCACGACTCTGAGGGGGAGATCATACTTCTTCGCGAATTCGAAATCTCGCTGGTCATGTGTCGGGACTGCCATGATTGCCCCCGTGCCGTATTCGGCAAGGACAAAATTAGCCACGTAAATGGGAATCCGCTCATTTGTCATGGGATTCAGGCAGTATCTCCCGGTAAACACACCTTCTTTCACCGTAAAGTCGGCGGTCCGTATGAAGCTGTCCATCTTCAGGGTTCTCTCAATAAAGGCGGTGACCTCTTCTTCCTGCGGCAATCCCTGTATCAGATCACGGACCATGGGATGCTCAGGGGCGAAACAGAGAAACGTGGCCCCGTAGAGGGTATCCTGTCGGGTGGTAAACACCTCTATTGCCTGTTGAGATTCCGCGAGCGGGAATCGAATGATGGCGCCGAGACTCTTTCCAATCCAATTGCGCTGCATGGTCAGTACACGGTCAGGCCATCCAGGCAGTTTCTCGCAATACTCCAGGATTTCCTCGGCATAGTCAGTGATCTTGAGAAACCAGCTGTCCATCTCCTTCTTGACCACTTCCTCGTCGGTATGGCGCCAACAGCAACCGTTCTCCACCTGTTCATTCGCCAGAACACTCTGGCATTTTTCACACCAGTTGACATGCGTGCGCTTCTTATACGCCAGCCCTTTTTCATACATCTTGAGAAAAATGAGCTGCTCCCATCGGTAATATTCGGGATCGCACGTGGCCAGTTCGCGCTCCCAGTCGTAGCTGAACCCCATCCTCTTGAGCTGAGTTTTCATGGCTTCAATGTTTTCGTAGGTCCATCTGGCCGGATGCGTCTTATTCTCGATCGCCGCGTTTTCCGCCGGCATGCCGAAGGCATCCCATCCCATGGGATGCAGCACATTCTTTCCGCGCATCCTCTTGTATCTTGCAACTACATCCCCTATGGTGTAGTTGCGGACGTGGCCCATATGGATCTTTCCCGAAGGATAGGGAAACATCTCCAGAAGATAGTATTTTTCCCTGTCCGGTTCTTCGGAGACCTGAAACAGTCTTTCCTTCGCCCAGATCTCCTGCCACTTTTCTTCTATTTGTTTGGGGTGATACTTCATCTTCCAGCAGTCCTTCCTTTCAATTGCCCTTCGCTCCCATCGTCTCTCGTATTCGCAGTGAACCATCCAATCTCCACCGGTGAACAATCATTCTCCCAAGTCCTCCCGTCCCATTCAGACAACAACGATTGAACAAGATTCCAGGTGGCCAAATGCCCTTTTCAAGCCCTCCGCGATGTCTTCAAGGGAACCCTGCAAGGCATGTGGAAACGAAAAAACCATCTTGAGGTAAAACCCGGAATCCTCTCCGCAGGTTTCTTCATATGGACGCAGCAAGGCTTCGCAGGCGTCACCGTAGAAAGCGGCAGGGTTCCTGCCGGCGTCATGGGGAAGCGGAATCCAGGCAACCACATCTCTGATCTTGAGCTTTGCAAGAGAATACCCAAGCTCCCTGACGCATCTGAGAAAGGCCTCCGGAGAACAATCCGCCTTCGGACCAAGGCCTTTCAGAAGGATTTTGTCCGCTTTGATCCTTCCTTCGGATGCCAGCAAAATCGTGCTCCCGAGAGCACCTTTGAAAAAGCCGGATTCCTCAAAAGAAGTAAGATATCCGCCCGTCCGGGAGTCGAGCGAAAAAACAGCTCCCTGGGATTCCAGGGGCTCCTGGAAAACCAGAGCCGCTACAGCCTCACACCAGAGGTCTTCCAGAGAAACTTCCACGAAGCGTAAATCTAATTTCATCGTAGTAGAACCGGAACAGGCTCATCAGAAACGAGAGCTGTCAGGGCTCCCGAAATACAGAGCGTTTTCGGCCTTGCAGATCATTGAGTGGCATCGCTTCCCCGCAAGGTGTTGAAGATATCGTCCAGGATTCCGTTGATGAACTTACCGGACTCTGCGTTGCCGAATAGTTTTCCAAGTTCAACCGCTTCATCGATTGATACCTTTGGGGGAATGTCTTCTCT
>CAZEGG010000108.1:0-10110 GCA_964511755.1 uncultured Desulfobacteraceae bacterium
GCCGGGAAGGTCAGGGGGCGGACCAGGCGAGCAGGAAAAGGAATGAATCTGATAGAACCAATATCTTGTTGAGTGAAAGGGGCTGCTAGGACATGAAAACAAGCAAAGTCGACGTGCAGCGAGGGATATTTAATATTCGAGATCGGGGAAACGAGGAAGGATTTCCCGTAATCATGCTGCATGGATGGCCGGAGAGCTCCTACTGTTGGGAGGGGGTTGCGGAATTTCTTGATCCATCCCTGCGTATCATCGCGCCGGATTTGCGCGGTCTCGGCGACAGCGAACGCACGATGGACGTCAAAGCCTATCAGAAATTGGAACTGGCCAGAGATATGATCGAGGTCATCAACTCTCTCGATGTCAATGAATTCTTCCTGGTCGGCCATGACTGGGGCGGCATCGTGGCCCAGGAAATGGCTCTGCTCATTCCTGAGCGGGTGAAGAAGCTTGTCCTCATGAATATCCCCGTGATCACCAACGCCGCGGGGCAGCGAGAGGCAGTAGAGGCCCTGGCCGCCATGAGCTTCAAACCCCTATGGTATCAGTATTTCCAGCAGCAGCGGGGGCTGCCCGAAGCCATGATCAAGGGGAATGAACAAGCCTGGATTTCCTATTTCTTCGGAAAGAAGGGCAGGGAGGGCATCATCCCGTCCCACGCTATTGCTGAATATGTCCGGTGTTACAGCATTGAAAATACGCCGGCCACCGGCGCATTCTATTACCGCACCAGGCGTTTCGACGCCCCGCATTGGGCGGGTCTTGCCGGAAAGAGGTTTCACATGCCGACACTCTTTATCTACGGAGAAGAAGAGATCGTCATCGTCAAGGAATACCTGAATCATCTTGAAGATTGTTTTGATTCGATTAATATCGAAACGCTTGAAGCAGGACATTTTGTCCAGGAGGAAATGCCCCGTGAGGTTGCGGCGTTGATGAACGATTTTTTCAGGGCAGCGTAGAACCGGAGGAGAAGAAGAATGGCTATAAAAAGCAACGACGACCAATTCAAGATACTGGCCGATAGCAAAAACGACGAGCCATTTGTCATGCTCAATTTGCTCAAGTTTAAGAAAGAGGGCGGCCGGGAGGCCTATCTTCGTTATGTCAAGGAAGCAAGTCCTTTCGTTGCGGAGGTCGGCGCCAAAATGGTTTATTTCGGAAAGCCCAAAGAACTGCTCAACGGCACAGAGGAGTGGGATCTGCTCATGCTTGTTCAATACCCTTCACGGAAGGCCTTTCTGAAGATGGCCGACAACTCCGATTATCTCAGGATTCATAAGTGGCGTGAAAAGGGCGTGGAGCGGGCGGTTCTGTACGCGACGGACCCCGCTAAACCTCAGGATATCCTTTCTCAATAGGCAGGTCGCGGAAAAGCGGAAAAGTATGGGTCCAGGCGCCGGGGGCATCCGGGCCTCCGGCGCAAGTGCACGATAATACAGACTGCCGCGCTTTGCTGGCCTCCTTTTCCGGGTCCGGATGTCAGTATGACCAAGACCTGCAATCCGGATCAGTTCTCCGGGGCCAGGTCATTCTGCGTAAGAAGGTTGATCGAATAATCGTTCATGTTTTGATTCACTAACGGCCGATTCAATGGCGGGCTTACTCCGGCTTTTGGACTTCATGCCGAACAAGACGCGGAGGATGTTCACCCGTCGTATGAAAATCTCGTATATAGCCATTATCATTGCAAAAGACACAGTCGATATTACGAAAAATTTGGTACCGACACCGCTACTCCACTGAATGACATAGAACCCGACGATGTAAACGACCGAATGGTGCAGTATATAAAACGGGAGAACCGCCTCATTGGAATAGACCCGCAGTCTGTTATTGAAATTCAGAAACCGGCGGCCAAGCCCTAGGAAAGCGAGGCCCCAGCACCAGGCCATCAGTCCCCTGAACGCTTGCACGACTGCAAAACCGGAATGATTCGAGGGCAAAGTCGCACCGGTTGTCAGGTCGTGTCTGGTTATCCCTTGGATTTTCAGAATAACGCCAAAATGGGAGACCAGGTACAAAGCCGTCGTCACCAAGGCAACGATCAGAAATATCGAACTGTACTTTCTTATTGTTTCCTGAATTTCCGTATTAGAGTAAATAAGATAGCCGTAGACAAAGAACAGCATATAGGATACCGGATCCCAGTTTCCCATAATCCTTATGCCCGACAATCCGTTATACTCAAAAGCCGCTGCAATTGCGGAAACCGGGACAAAGAGAAAAAATACTGCCCATGGGCTCTTGAAGTAGAGTGATACCCTTTCAAGCAAACTGACCCCTGATCTTTTGGATCGAATAAATAGCGGCAGAAACAGCAATGAGTAGATAAAAAGGAATTGCAGATACCAGAGGTGAGTTCCCATGCCCCAGGGTGCAAAATTGCCTTTTCCGAATCCGTACATGCCGTTGAAGAAATGGGGGTACCATTGAAAAAAACCGCCGATAGAGTGGTCATTGAACAAGCGTTCAATGTAGACATAGACCGGATTGACGATGAACGTACCGATCAGAAGTGAAGGAATCAGAAGGCGTTTGCATTTAGACTTGATAAATCCCCCGGTTTTTTGGAATCTTGAAGACAAAAACACGGCAGCCCCGGATACAATGAAAAAGAACGGCATGATCCAGAGCAATACATATTCTCGAAGAATTGAAAGAACCGGACTTCGAACCGAGTTGAAAACAACGGTTGTGTGATAATCAAAAATTTTGCTGCAATGAACCAGGAGCACGAATAAAATTGCCAAGACGCGCAGCCAGTCCAGATAGTAAAGCCTTCCCGAAGGTTCCAAAATTCCGTTATCGCCTTTTATTTCGGGTTTTCCCGCCATTATCTCATGTTTTTTCATGTCGACCTCCTTGTTTGAAGATTTTGAGTTTCAGCAGGAGCTTTTCATTCCTGCCTGCAATCAATGGGTTAGGTAATTTCCTAAAGTGTGGGGGCAATTATCTCAGACATGAATCCGTTTGTCTGGCAAAGACGGGTTCAGACTTATATCCGCGACTTTTTTTTGAGATTTTATTGATGAGGGAAGTTCTCATATCCATATCCGACCTTTCTCTTTCGTTGTGATCCGGGGATTGTGGGGGTTTGCGGCTGGACAGATGTGAGGTATAACCCGTTGTAATGAGGGAATAGGAATGAGTCAGGACAACTATATCAAGATGCATCCATATATTACCATTCTGATGATATTCTTTGCTCCGATCATTATGCCCGAGCCTCTCTTTGCTACGGACCCCATTGATCTGAAAAACAATGCGTTAGACGGTCAATATATCGGGAAGCATATCGAGTACCTCAGCCACCAGGAGTTAATCGACAGTTTGATCAACGAGTCGGATCTTGACGGTGCTTTCAGGGAGAAGATACGTTCGGGTGATCTTGTCTCTGATGACGTGGTAAAAGTCGATTTGAAGTGGACAAGCACCGGCTACAGTGCACATTTCGAGTACGTCGATGGAAGGGCAGGTGGTCGGCTGTTTGAAGTAGGTGTCAACGATCTGCTCGCGCCCGGGATTTCTTCGAAGTTCATACCTTCCCGGCAACGAATAGTAAGACTCAGATTTTATCCCCGCCCCTATTGGTTCCGCTTCAAGGTGTTGAACGAAGGGGACGAACCAATCGATTTTCTGCTGGAACTGGATAAACATCTTTTTGAATACATCAATATCTACATTCCCGAAGGCGCCGGCGTCCGCATGAAGAGGGCAGCGCTGGCAACCCCACTGGATCAACGTGAAATCCAATACAGAAACTTTGTTTTGAAGCTTTCGGCGGGAAAGGGCGAGACGACCTACTACATGCTCGTCAACAGCTGGAACAGAGTGACTAAAGATTCGGTTCCGTTAAGGATATGGTCCCCTGAGAATTTTATGCGGCACGCATCGGATGACGGACTGTACCGTGGCATTATTGTCGGTCTGTTTCTCTTTATCTTCTTCTATAATATTTTCATCTACATCTCGGTGAAGGACCCGGCTTATGTGTATTTATCCCTTGTCACCCTTTGCCAGATGATACTGGAAATGAGTGCGTCAGGGTTGGGATTCAAGTATTTGTGGCCGAACCATCCGCTCTTTGTAACGCAGGCGCTTTTTCAAACCACTGCACTGGTAATGGGCTTCAACCTCCTTTTTTATCGATTCTTTATAGGCATATCGAAGTATACACCCAGACTGGACAGAGCTCTTCTCTTCATGAGTTGGTTTTTTTTCGGAAGCGCGCTCTCTTTTTTTATCCTGCCGCAGCGGATGATGGAATTTATGATCGCGTTTCTGTTCACCGTGGACCATTTGTACTCCCTGCCTATTTTGATCCCTGCTATTCTCGCGGTAAAAGAAAAGAATTCGTCCGGTTGGTTTTCCCTTGTCGGGATACTTTTTTACTACCTGGGACTGGCGAAATTCGGACTCACCAGCAGTGATATCATCCCGTATGGCCCGCTCCATTATCTGCCCATGAAGGGGCTCTCTTTTCTGATCATTATGACATTAGGATTGGCGTATAAGCTCAATATGATGAAGAAGTCGCTGGTGGATTTGAATGTCAACCTGGAGCGACGCGTCATCGAAAGAACCGAAGAACTCAGAGAAGCCAACGAAAAGCTCAAAGAGATGGACAAGCTGAAGACTCGATTCTTTACCAATATTTCCCATGAGTTCCGAACCCCTCTCACCCTCATTACCGCCCCCATTGAATCACTGTTGGGGGGTGATTACGGCAGACTGCCTGAACGCAGTATTGATGTTATGGTTTCCATGAAAAGAAACGCCGGCCGGCTTCTCAGGCTGATCAGCGATCTTCTCGATTTTTCGAAAATAGAGGCCGGGAAGATGGATGCCAAACGGGCAAACTGCAGTGTCCCGGAACTGCTCTCGCTGTGGATAGCCGGCGTGGATTCGGGTGCTGCAAGCCAGGGGATAAAAATCACTTTTCAGGATAAGACAGACGGCCTCAAGGCCTTGATTGATCCTGACTTGATGGAGAAGGCGGTTTTTAACCTGTTGTCCAACGCAGTCAAGTTCAATCGCCCTGAAGGTAAAAATCTGATTGAAGTGATTCTGGAGAATGATGCGGCTTCATTCAGGATCATTGTGAAGGATTCCGGTATCGGCATCCCTGGTGATCAGCTGGATGGCATCTTTGACCGTTTCAGCCAGGTAGATTCGTCAAGCACACGTCGGTATGAAGGCACAGGAATCGGTCTTTCCCTCACCAAAGAAATCGCCCAACTCCATGATGGAGCGATTTCTGTTGAAAGCAAAGTCGGCAAGGGCTCGGTCTTCACTATCAGCATACCTCTGGTTACACTGGAGGATACCCAAGCAGCGGGCCATTATCCTGATGATTCGGCTGAAATACCGGCAGCAGGAAAAAGGGATCATGCCAATCTGCCGGGTATTCGTGCGGAAAAATATTCAAGAAAGAGTGAAGCCCGGGAGAAGAAAGACGAGGCGGAGAAATCAACCATTCTTATTGTCGAAGACAATGACGACATGCGCGACTATCTGGCCGGTATCCTGAGCAAGAAATATCGAACCTTATCGGCCGTAAACGGCAAGGAGGCCTTGCTGGAGCTGGAGAAAGAAAAGGTCGACCTGGTTTTGTCCGATCTTATGATGCCCGAAATGGGTGGTTATGAATTGACCCAGTCCATACGGTCAAGGGACCAGTATGAGGGCTTGCCGATCATACTCCTGACCGCAAAGTCTCAGGTTGCGGATAAAATACAGGGATTCGAGAAAGGGGCCAATGACTACATCATAAAACCATTCAGCGCAGAGGAGGTGTTTGCCAGGATAAAGTCTCAACTTAAATTCAAACTGCTCAGGGACAAACTGCTCAGGGCCAATCTCAACCTGAAAGGCCGGAGAAAAATCCTTACCGATGCCTCAAAAGTTAAGATTAAAGCCGTGAAGGAATTCCTGGACGAGAACTATGATGAAGATATCTACCGTGAAGACCTCGCCGCGGAAGTAGGGATGAGCCCGGACCACCTGGGGAAAATGTTTAGACAATATGCAGGGGTAAAAATATCGGACTATATTAATCAGAGGAGAGTCGAGGATGCTGCCAGACAATTGCAGGAAACCCGGTCGAAAATCGTCGATATCGCCTTTGATGTGGGCTTCGGGAGCTTGAGGTCCTTCAACCAGGTGTTCCGTGACCTTATGGGCGACACCCCATCAAACTACAGAAAGAACAAGAATAAGTAAGTATGCTCGCTTTCCCTCGCACCTTCTCCCCACATTTCGCTTGAATCCCGCCGATCAACAGGGCTCTCGACGAACCCCTATCTTTCTCAAAATAAACGCCATAGGGCAGCGTTTCGAAACGCCGTACTGAAATAGATTGGCGCCGACGAAGGCCGTAAACAAATACCAGTACGGACTCATCCAGATACCGAGAGCAAGGCTGCCAAGGATAAAAATCCCTGCGATTACATGAACCCAATCATTTACATACATGACGAACCCCCTTTAACTCTTCCATCCTGTCTTTTCTTTCAAAAACAGCTGCACGTGCATTCCCACATGTCAGCAAAACAAATCCTGCAGGGTGTCGATCAATTTGATCACGCGCCGGTCTGCAATGGAATTATATATAAAGTTCGAATTCTTGCGCGATTTGACAATCCCCTGGTGCCGCAGCAGCGCCAGGTGCTGAGAAATGTTGGCGGTGGTTGTCCGAAGCTCCGCCTGGAGATCCCCTACGGACTGCTCCCCGTCCTGGAGCAGGCACAGGATTTTCAGCCGCAAGGGATGTGAGATGGATTTGAGCAGTTGAGAAACCGTTCCGACATTTTCTTCAAGCATGGCAGCACCTCTGTGGATTGGAAACCCGCTCGTGCCCACATTCTATTCGCGGATGGGCACTACCTAGTTACTTTAGAATTTAATTTAATACTAAATTTCTGGCTGTCAAGGAGGAGCCTCAAAATCACTTGAGAAAAAATACCGCGGAGTGGGGATGTGCAGAGGAAAAGGATCACGCCTGGTTCCTGGACGGCAAAAAGGCCGTCCTTCTCCAAGTCATGGTGAAAGCAAGGCGACATACTATTCCTACAGCGGGCTAAATACCCCGTTGCTTGCGATGTTGTGGTCTTTCTCGTAAATGCGGGAGTCCGGATTCCGGATAAGCCCTGCGGGCTTTCCGGAATGACAACAGAGGAATACTCCGCTGCCTGCGGCGGGATGATTCATTTCGGGGTGCTGCAGAATAGTCAGCATGTTGTCGTGCCCCGACCCGAAATCGGCTGTCAGAGCATGTTCGGGGATCTTCTGTTCTGAAAACTCACTTTTTCCGGTAAAAAGTCACTTCGCAAACCTCATGTCCTTGAGCGAGTGTTCTTCCAAGTTCAAATTCGAATTCATCAAACCTGCTCTTTATTCCTCTGTCCCCACACATGGCGATATCACAGATCTTGGCCAGGAAATCTCCCTCAAATCCCAATGACTGCCATGCGGTCAGCAGGGGACAATGGTGATATTCCAATTTCAGCACGTCTTCATTTATTTTCGCTACCTCAATTTCAAATATTTTTCTTATATCTTCCGTAAAGAAGGTATTGCCGAAAGATACTAGGCTACCGGGAACATCCATCTTGTTCTTTATTCCTTCTCCTTGGATGCACCCGCATTTGAATACAGCATCCCGTCCTATTGATTCCCAGTCCAACCCTTTTTCTTTCGCTTCTTTCAAAATAAGTCCCATCCACAGCCCTCTGTGTATGATGGCGCTTCTCAGTTTGTTGACGACCTCGTTGTCCGTATTTTTCGGTTGATTCAATTTGGTCATACCTTTTCTCCTCTTCCATTTTTTCCTGGGAACAAGTGCGACCCATTGCGCTGAAAGTATACCGCACAACAGAGGGTATTGGCTTCATGGAAATAGTCTCTTGCAATCTCATCAACCTCCAGTTAAGGAGGTTGATAATCGGATTACCGGCTTTGGAAAGAGATCGAACGAACCGGCAGTCAAAGCAATCATTGAAGCCGCCTGCGAAATGTGGCTGCAGCCGGAATAGAATCCGGGAGTTTCCCGAGAATTCAACTAAAGGGTGATATCCCTTGGCAGTCCGTCCTGCAGGCTCAATGCCCGCCGGAACCTATCCTGGTCCACGCTTTCGAGCAGGCCCTTCTCCTGCAGACGTTCCCGTCCATAGGCAGCCAGGTCTTCAATCCGGTTGTAGATATCTCGATGTATTTCAACAAATATTCTTCCTGAAATCCACCCTATCTTTACGGGTTCGTATATGATCCTGACCATTGTTCCGGGTTTCACCAGCTTAAAGAATTGAGGGATATCTTCCGGGTACATCCGGATGCAGCCATGCGTGACCAGCCGGCCTATCGCCCAGGGGATGTCCGTGCCGTGTATGCCGTAGTCGGTTCCTTCCAACCTCATCCAGTATTTACCCAGGGGATTGTCCGGACCGGGAGGGATGACCTTGACCGGATACTTGTACTGCAGGGAAGGTGGAATATGCCAGGCCGGATTGATCCTCTTTTTTCCTATTCTGAACGTTCCTACCGGTGTCGGATAGTCCCTTTCCCCCAGACCAACCGGATATGTTCTGACCGATTCCACTCCGGCGGGAAAATAGTACATCCTCATTTCCGGGATGTTGATGATGATGCCTTTCGCTTTAACCTCAGGAAGTATTCGCTCTGACGGGATGATTAAGTCCATGCCCTCGGGAGGAATCCACGGGTCCACATGAGGATAGAGCTCCTGCATCTCATTGAATCCAAGGTCGTACTGCCTGGCAATATCCAGCAGGGTTTCTTTCTTTTGGACGACATGATGCTGCAATGTTCCCAACAGCCGGCCTGCGGGAGGGGAATACACGTATTTTTCCGCCGTTTTTCCGGGAGGCAGAGCGACGGTTTCAAGGGACGTAATTTTCACAACAACATCAGAGGAAATGTGAAAGGAGCGTTCTCCGGCCTTGCCTTCTGGGACCCAGCCCAAAAGAGCTATGAAAACGGTCATGGGCAATGCCATGGAGAAAAGAAGCCTTTTCACGTTGGAAAGCAATTTCTTCTTCGGAATCCGCATCAGAATCAACGAAAAGTAGGAAAACTTCCCGGCCTGTGAGGCTTTACTCAGGACGGGAGGCACCTATCCGGGACAATCCCTACTTTTTCATCTTGTGCATGAAGATAGCCTCGGACTTATTCGCCATGGCCTCGGATTTATCGGCTGCCTTTTCAGCCCGGTCAGCCGCCTTCTCAGCTTTATCAGCCGCCATCTCAGCCCGATCAGCCGCCTTCCCCGATCGGCCCGCAGCCTCTTCGGCCTTGGCTGCGGCCTGTTCGGCTTTCTGAGACTCCTGGGAGACCATTGACTTGGCCTCTTCAGCCGCCTTCATAGCGGCATCCGCCTTTTGCATGGCCTGGTTGGCCTGTTCCTGAACAGCCATAAGCTGCTTGCTGGTGGCGCAACCCACGAAACTCATGGTCATAAAAAGACCAATGATTGCAATAATCGCTATTTTCCCTGCCTTTTCCGGATTTTTCATATTCCTGCTCCTTTTCGTTCATTTGCGTATCTTTTTCGATCAGCTTTCTCTTTCCTATCCCACCTGCTTGAGCTTTCACACAACTTTGGCCTCTTCTCTAATCCCGAAGGAGTAGGGCTTTCATGCTGATTGCTGTTGTCCTTCCTTCAGAATTTCTTTAGCGGGCGGATCGCGCATCCAGTTCATTTTCGTTTCAGAACGCTCAAAAGCAAATAGAAAAAGGACTGTATTTTTTGTATAAAAAGACTGTATATAAGGCCTAGTGACACCGGAACGCTGCTTTCAAAAGTCAATTCTGAATTTCAGTCATCGGTGGAAGCCACAGGAGTTTTTCCTTGCCTTGCCGTTTACCGAGAAGGTTTCGCGGGGTGTTGTTACGTTTCACGAAGGCGTTTTGGCAAAGGACTGACAAACCCATTCAGTGGTGTGCAAAGGCAACGGTCCACTGGTGCACGGATGCGTTATTCTATAATGATTAAATGATTGCCCCGTGAAAACTGCTCGATTAACCATAACAGGAGGGACCTCATGAAATATCTCAGCAAAGATATCTATTCACACATGGCTCTCTATAACAAAA
>CAZEGG010000109.1:0-10082 GCA_964511755.1 uncultured Desulfobacteraceae bacterium
CACATGAAAAGAGCTCTTGAGTACACCGTCAAACCGGTCTTTAAGGTCCTTGATGGCACGGCCTCAAAATATCCGGATCGGATCGGATTTATTGAACCGGGAAAAGGTGAATACACCTACGGAGAAATAAAAAACCTGTCGGATCTCCTGGCGGCGAGGCTCCTGAAACAAGGGCTCAGGAAGGGAGATAGGGTCCTGCTCCTCCTGCCCAATTCCATTGAGTTCGTGGTATCCTACTACGGCATCCAGAAGGCCGGCGGTGTCGTGGTGCCGCTGAACACGCTCCACACCGATCGGGAACTGCAGGAATACATCCCTATTGTCGAGCCGGCAGGGTTCATAGCCATGTCCGATTTCTCCGAGGAGCGAGAGTCGTTGGACCGCCTTGGAGGCTTCAAGTATGTGGTCCCGGCAGGATCCGACTCCTTTCTCAAAAAGCTTGGAGAGCAATCCCTCACCGGAGCCTGTTTCCCCCGGATCAATGTTTTCGAAGACCTTGCCGTGATTCCCTTTTCGAGCGGCACCACAGGCGTCCCGAAAGGAGTCGCGCTTACCCACAGCAATCTCTGCTGCAACATCCAGCAGATCATAGACGCCCATGAACTCTTCCCGGAGGACGTGTTTATCAATCACCTCCCCTTCTTCCACATCTACGGGATGAATGTCCTGCTCGGCTCGCCGGTTTTCATGGGAGCGCGGCAGGTCATCCTCAGCGGCTTTGAGCCTGAAATCCTGACCGAGGGCATCGAGTCGTACGGAGCAACGGTGCTTTTTACCGTACCGGCGGTGCTGAATCACCTGGTCAAACAAGCAGACCTGTCATCGAGAAATTTGAAGAGCCTCCGGTTCCTCAACATCGGCGGAGGAGCGCTCACGCCCGAAATCGGTGCCGCCTTTACCTCGGCCACAGGCGTCACCGTCAACCAGGCCTACGGTCTCACGGAATCGTCGCCGACGACCCACGCCAACCCCCTGGCAAGGATAAAACACGATTCCATCGGTCTCGCCATTGCGGATACATTTGCGAAGATCGTGGATCCCCGTACACTCGAAGAAGCGGACTCGGGGGAAACAGGCGAACTCTGGATCAAAGGCCCGCAAATCATGAAAGGATACTACCGGAATCCGGAGGCGTCACGGCAGACCCTCGTGGACGGGTGGCTGAGGACCGGAGATATTGCACGGATGGACGGCGAGGGCTATACCTTCATCGTGGACAGACTGAAAGAACTCATCAAATACAAATCCTACCAGGTGCCGCCCACGGAACTGGAAAATCTGCTGATGGAAATGGCGGAAGTCGTGGACTGTGCAGTGGTGGGCAAACCGGATGAAGAGGCCGGTGAACTTCCCGTGGCATTCGTCGCGCCCCGAGATCGATCGGTGACGGAGGAACATATCAAGGAGTACGTTGCAGCACACGTCGCACCCTATAAAAAGATCCGGCAGGTCATTTTCGTCGACGCCATACCAAGGGCCGCATCAGGCAAACTCCTGAGGAGGTCTCTAAAGAGCCGGATCGAGAGGACTTGTCCTCCAAAGACTCCACTTAGATGACGAGAGGAATTTCTTGCTGCAATGATGGAAACTTAGTGATTGTGGGAAGATTCCGCCTCTTCCCACAATCATGTGGAGGGATCAGAAACGCCAGGTCAGGCCAAAGCTGTATGAGTTCTCGCTCAGGCTGGATTCAAGGCTTGCCAAATTGCCCGCCGACACCTCTTTGATGGTCTTCTCGAATGCGTGCATGTATGTGAGGTTCAGGATCAGGCGTTGTGTAATGTCATAACCGATGCCCAGGGTGAGATGTTTTTCCACGATGGCAGGGAAACCGACGATCCGAAACATCTCATAATTCAAGGTCGGCATATTAATGCCCTGGACATTGGTGACGCCGGCCAGATCAAAGCCGTTGTGTTCGTTCACGGGATTCCTGCCATAGTTGAACCCGGCACGAAGAGCTAGCCGATCGATGGGTTTGTATTGCACACCCACGGCAAACACCCACTGGCTGTCCCAGTCAAAATCCTCATACCCTTTGGCGTTTGCCCAGTCATACCACCTAACGTCCGTTTCCACCAGGAACTGGGAAGAGGGCTGGGCAGACACGCCAAAAACGAACGTATGGGGTGATTGGAGTTCCAGATCATCAAAGGTTCCGTTACCGTCGAAATCAAATACCCGCTCATGGGTAACCTTCTGGGGAGTGATGTAAGAGGCCCCAAGATTGAACATCCCCAAATGGTAGAGGGCTCCCAGCTGGAGGCCGATTGTGTAGTTATGGGCACCACCTGACCCGAAATCAGCATTCCCGTAATCGATGCTCACTGAAGCACCGATTGAAAAATCCGGGGTCACCAGGTAGGCCAGGTTCGGGGCAAATTTCATGATTTCCAATCTGGTATACATGTTATTGTAGGCCGGCTCCCGATCTTTATAGTCCACTCCCATCCCGGAAACGCCGTAGGCGCCGATGCCGAAGCGGAGCTTCGAGTTGATGGGCGATGTCACCGCAACCGCGGGGACAATGGAAGGTTTCATGCGGCTTTCAGATGAGCCGCTCACCATCCCGAGTCCTGGGTAGGGATAACTGATCTTGCTCTTTACGGTGGGATCAAAATAGGTGCCGCTGAATACGGTTTCCGAGCCTGGACAGTAACTGCCGAAGCACATGGCCGCAGGGTTCGCGAAAATAGCACTGATGGCTTCCTGGGGTGCCGCAACGCCGACGCCGCCCATGGCCCGAGAAATGGGTCCAATCCCGATAAGGTTATCGCCATTTGTGGCAAAGGCCGCTGGACCGGTCATCGCCAGGAGCCCTGCCATGAGAAATACAAAAAACAATCCTTTTTTCATCCCAGTATCCTCCTTCTGCAATATGTTTGACATGCGGATCCCTGAGCCCCCGATTCAATGGTCCCGATATGAGCTTTAGGATCCTTTCATTTGTCTGATTCCTGCCAGTTTTCTGCAAAGCCATCAACTTTGGACGAGGGCGTCTGCCACCATGGAACTGAGGAACCGGACATCCACTCCCATCTTGTAATGATCGTTAAGGTTGCTCAACTGTGTATGGCAGTTCTCACAGGCAGTGGTAACGATCTTCGCGCCCGTTTCCTGGATCTGTTTCACTTTTACCGATGAGGATTTCATCCGGAAATCCAAGGTCTCTTCTCCCATGGCCACCAGTCCGCCGCCGCCGCCGCAACACCAGTTGTATTTCGGGTCGGGCGACATCTCCCTGAAATCGTCCGTGATGTGCTGAAGGATATAGCGCGGCTCGTCGATAACACCCGCGTTCCGTGCCATCTGGCATGGGTCATGGTACGTGATGGGTTCTTTAAATCGGTTCCTGTCAAGGCGTATGCGACCTTCCCGCAAGTACCGGGCGTGAACTTCCGTTATAGACGATACCTTGAAAGGCTGCTCTCCCGAGAGTTGCTTCATCACCCTGAAGGCCGTCCCGCATTCGCAGATGCAGACTTCCTTGACCCGCAACCTTTTCGCCTCGTCAATGATGCGGTTCATAATCAACTTTGTCTTTGTTGGGTCTCCCACAAAGGCGCCGAAATTAACGGCCTCAAAAAAACTGAGCGTCCAATGCTCTCCGGCAGCGTTGAAAATCGCCGCCGCCGGGATGATGGAATGAGCTCCTGCCAGGGCCACATAGAGAAGATCCGCCCCTTCCACGTCAATGGGGATGGGTGTGGTGCCCGCTTCCAGTTTCCATTTCTCCACCACTTTCTGCTCCAGATTTTTCACCCCTTGCAGGAATCCTTCCTTGAACATTTCCAGGGACCTGCCCTTTTCGATTGAGGTATCTGCGAGCAAGGTCAGGGTTTCCGGCTCGTGCTTGGCCCCCACCAGGAGCAGTTTGGCGATGGACATGATCATCTGCGTGTCGATCCCGAAAGGGCAATAGACCATACACCTGCGGCAGCCCGTACAGGAATAGGCCGCCTCGTAGAGTTCCTCCAGTGCCATTTCAGTAAGCTCTTTCGATTCCCCCAGCGAGGACCAGGTCTTTCCCTGGGCTTTGAAATATTTCTTGTAAATCCGACGGACGATCTCGGCGCGGTAGGCTGCGATGTACTTGACATGGGGCATGGACTCGTGCACATGACACGCCTTTGTGCAAACACCGCAGCGGCTGCAGGTTTCGAGATAAAACCGCATCGCCCTGTTCAATTTTCCTTGAAAAAGTTTGAGTAAATCGTCTCTTGTCTTCTGATCCATCCTTACCCTCTCCTCAGTCTGTTCACGGGCAGTGAAATAAAGGAATGCATGATCTTGCTGAACGGGAAAAAGATGAGGAACAGGTTTCCAAAAAACACATGAAGGACCAGCATGAAGGAATGGCCGGATGTGGTCACCGCGTCCGGCAGCATGGGCCGCAAGTGCCAAAGAGTCATCAGGTAGTCTCGGTAGTCCTCAACAAGCATTTCACCGTAGCCGAACCACCTCCTGGCCCAGTCCATTTCACTTCCAAAGAGCATGGTAAGAAACAGGAGTACGAGAAGATAGTAGTCCTCAGGCACAGAGAGTTCCCTGTTCGGTGATACAAATCTCCTGAAAAGGAAGAAGAGGAGACAAATGCAGAGAAGAAGTCCGACGAAGCCCCCGCCCAGAAAAATCTCGTGTCCCCATATCTGGAAAATCCTGAAGTCGCCGAGCAATTCCAGGTGCCCGATGATGAGCAATAGAAAACAGATGTGAAAGGTCATCAGAAAAACCCACAAGAGGGGATTGTGTTTTCGCACGGTGGGAAGCAGGAAAGTCTGGCCCAGAGCCCCCAGGAATTTCGGCCCCTTTTGCGGAAAAATTTCCAGTGTTGAGGGATTCTTCGGCTTTCGAAAAAGGCTGATTAATCTTGCGGCTGTCCCCGCCACAAAGACGCCGAATGCGAAATACACCATGGGAACAAGTATGATGTAATAGACAGTCTGCACAAATACCTCCTTAATGAATGTTCCGTACACCCTCCTCTCATGACTCCGGTCGGGCATGTGACGTCATCTTAATCAAACGCACATTCAGGCGCTTCCGCCATTGCCCGGGTAGGGGCAGCAGGGGCATTAAGGTATACCTTTCCTCCACCCCGCACGCCTTCTCCCCCAGGCATTATCATGATTCGAAAAGGAATTGCTACGCCTTGCGCTTAATGAAGAATCGGATGAGACCATCTTCCTGTTCGGTTTTCAGGATTTCGTTCCCGCTCGTTTTGGCCCAGGCGGGAAAATCAGACAGAGAGCCGGGATCAGACGTCACCGCCTCGAGCACTTGCTCTATTTCCACTTCCTTGATCCCCTTGTTCACCTTCACCACAGGCATGGGGCACGGCAATCCTTTGAGATCCAATGTCTTGTCTACTTTTATGGCTTCCATTTGTTCCTCCTGATTCTCCTGGTCAATCTGAGTTGTTCTCAGCAACTAAATAAAAAGCTGTACCTTACTGTTCTGGGCCTCTTCCAAGAATTTTGCTACACCGCAATAGGAGAGGTTGGGATAGTCAATCATCTCTTCGTGTTTGAACCCCATGAGGTCCATGGACATCTCGCACACGAAGATCCGCACACCCAGTTCTCCCGCCATTTCAATCATTTGTTCCAGGGATGCAACGTTCTTCTTTTTCATGAGACTCTTCATCATGGACGTTCCCATGCCGCCCATATTCATCTTGGACAGCTTCACCCCGTCAACTCCCTTGGGGAGCATGGTGCCGAACATTTTGCCCATCAAGTCTTTGCCACCTGCACCCTTCTGCTTGTCACGAAGAACCGGCGTTCCCCAAAAGGTGAAAAACATCACAACGTCCATCCCCATGGCTGTTGCTCCCGTGGCAATGATAAATGATGCCAGGATCTTGTCCAGATCGCCGCTGAAGACAATCATTGAAAGCTTGTCTTCGGCCGCCTGGTTCTTGATCGATTCAATCTCCGCCTTGATCCCTGAAAACTGAGCCTGCAGTTCTTCAAGCTTCCGGGAAATATCCACGGGTTCCTGTTCCAATTCTGCTGCTGCGTTCTGTGCCATAATACCCTCCAACGTGTTAATTTATTAATACTATGAACTTCTTTTGCCAAAAATATTCCCGCTCCGGGGAAAAGACATGGCCTGCCGCTGCTGAAGAGGAGAAAACGACCGTTCCTTCTCCTTCAGAACACTATTTGAAATAGCTTTCCTTTACCGCCTCCATGGATGATCGGAGCACGTCAAGGTTTGAAAGAACTCCCTTTCTTTCCTGCGGATCCATCTGAAGGAGCATCGCCTGGAACAAGCCCTGTTCGAACTCCTCTATTTCATCCGCTACTGCCTTTCCCTTTCCAGACAGGCTGATAAGCCGTATCCGAGCGTCTTCGGGATCATCAATTCTATTGACCAGCCGTTTCTCGGAGAGGCCGTTAATCAGCTTGGTCACCCTGCTTTTGGCAACACCAAGCCTCTGGGCAATTCCTTTTCCCGTGAGATATCGTTCTCCCCGAAAGAGCATCAGGCACTTCAGTTCAGCATACGGAAGGGTAAATTTCCCGGTCTCAAGGATTTTTCGATCTTCACAACAATCCATCAGTTCCATGACGAGGTCCTTGAGCCTCTGGGTCTGATATTCCAGCAGTTCTTCATTGACCGTTAGCGCCAGATCATTCATAGTATGAACATAATAAGTGTTTGAATCACTGCTGTCAAGGAAAAATCAGCTGAGCGGGCAGGTTCTTGCACTGCTTTTCATGCAAAAGGGAAAACGGGCAGGCTTGTGAAACGCGACAGGAAGCTATCGTTTATCCGGTGGGGCCCTTTCCGCAGCAGGTTCCGGGACCTGCACATGAGCCGCCGGGAGGACCATCCGTACCGCAACACCGGTCAGCAGGACCGGCAGGATAGCTTCTTGCGGGATTTACCTGGGCATGTGCGGATATGAGTTTCTTGAGATTCCGGCTGCCGCAGTTCCCGCACGTTACCAGGGCGATTTCACTGGCAGCCACCAGGATCTCAGTGGTCTTTCCGCAGTCTAGGCACTCAAATTCATAAATTGGCATGTGCTATTCCTCTTGCTTACCAGTTTGCTTCCACATCCGATTCATCGGCCAGGGGAAGCTTTCCGTCCTCGTAATCCCTGAGCGCCTGGCGGACTGTCCCGGCCGCGTTATTCGCCACTCCGATGTCTGCCGCCCGCAGGGCCTTGAAGGCATTGGGGCCGCAATGGCCGGTAAGGAGAACGCCGGCGCCATGGTTGCTGATCAGGGTTGCCGCCTGTATTCCGGCCCCCTTGAGTGCATTCATATTCTCCTGATTGTCGAGTGCCTCCACGGCCATTGTCTCGCTGTCTACTATCAGAATATAGGGCGCCCGGCCGAATCTCGGATCCACCGCGGAATCAAGATCTGTTCCTGTCGTTGTCACGGCTATTTTCATGTTCCTGACCTCCGAGGCGATCCATTCCCCGTGTGTCTCTTTTCAAACTGCTCCACCGCCTTATGGAGTGTCTTCAGGGCCAGGCGTGCGCAATGGACTTTTTGTTTAGGGAGTTTCTCCAGTTCTCTGTAGAGCGCATCGAGGTCAAGATGCTTTGCCTCGTCCAGACTCTTTCCCTTGGCGAGATTCACCACTGCACAGCCTGATGCCACCGCACCGGGACAACCCAGGATCTGGATTCTTGCATCATCGATTCTGTCGCCCTGAATATTGAGCGAGATTTTCATGGAATCACCGCATGGACCAGTGAGATCGGTTACCTGATTCGCATTTTCCAGAAAACCGATGTTCTCCTTTTTCTGAAAATACTCGATGGCCTTGTCGGAATATCCCGATTCGGACAACATCTTATGGATATCATCCTGTGTCTCTTTTCTCATGGCAAAAATTCCTTCCCCTGACTAATGACCGCCGCCGCAGACCTGATCCTCACCGATAACCGGTAATCGCCCGGCGATAAGATCCTCGACCACCGATCTGATTTCAGGTCTGGTGGCATCATAATACACATCGATGCCCACCTGTTTGAATCCCATCAACGGCCGCATACCGATGCCGCCCACAACAAGCGCATTGACCTGTTGCTGGGCCAGGAGATTGACCGGGACCATGCAGCCACCCTGTACGTGGGACTGATTCGGGATGGTGGTGACAGACTTTATTTCTCCTCCTTCGACGTCCACCACGGTAAATACATCGCAATGGCCGAAATGTCCCGCGCGTTGTCCGTCCAGTCCTCCCGGGGCCATCGAAGGAATAGCTATTCTTCCTGCTTCCATTTTTCACTACCTCCTTGCTACACTCTTTTTTATGTCTTCATCTTTCCACAACCATTGAAACAATGGTGGGACTCTTCAGCGGTCTCAGCCATTCAAGATCTTTGTCACAACCTGTTCATACGCCCGGTTGATCTCCAGATCCGGTTGTTCGGTGAGGCGGTCCAGCCTTCCCTGGTCTCCCAGTTCAACCATCCTGGGGTCCGCCGGGATTGCTCCAAGAAACGGGATACCCATTTCCCGGGCCGTCTTTTCTCCTCCCCCGCTGCCGAAGAGATCAATTCTCTCGCCGCAATGGGGGCAGATCAATCCGCTCATGTTTTCAACCAGACCGAGTATTTTCATGTTCACCTGTCTGCAGAAATTGATGGACTTCCGCACATCCGCAAGGCTGATTTCCTGCGGCGTGGTGACAATCAGGGCGTCGGCATCGGGGATGGTCTGCGCTATGGTGAGCGGCTCATCTCCGGTTCCGGGGGGCGAGTCCGCAATCAGAAAATCAAGGTCGCCCCACTCAATGTCGGAAACAAACTGCCGTATGGCGCTGATCTTCAACGGTCCCCGCCAGATAACGGCCGTATCTCTATCGCCGAGGAGCATTTCCAGGGACACCACTCGCAGGTTTTCTGAAAAGGCAAAAGGTCTCACAACCCTTTCAAGCTCCCGCATGTCCAAACCGCCGCTGATATTGAGAAGATGGGGGATGCTTGGTCCGTGGAGGTCCACGTCCATGAGCCCCACCGTATTTCCCTTGCCGCTCAACAGCAGAGCGAGATACGCCGCAACCGTGCTCTTCCCCACACCCCCTTTTCCGCTCATGACCAGAATTTTTCGTTTGATCCTGGCGAGATTATCCGTAATCATCCGGTCCTGCTCGGTCCGCTCCAGGTCTCCGGGAGTGGGACAGGACCCCGTTCCGCATTGTTCAGCCACAACATTCCTCCAAAGAAAGAGAGACCTCTCCCCGCGACACCCGGAAAGGTCTCCTCAAGGAGGCTTCACAGCCTCCGGTAGAAATTGCCGTTCAGCCCGGATTTCTCACCAATAGTCTTCGGTGCCGACGAAGATCGGTGAGAAACCCGGATTAGAGTTCCAGCCAGGAATCCGAAAAGAGTGTGTGTCCCAGGATTACCCGGGCTGTTTTCACATAGTCCTGGAGTTCCTTGGAGAGGGAGCCCATATCAATGTTTTCGCCGTCCATGACCTTGTGAATGACCTCCACTACATCGGACTTTTGGCCTCGGGCAATAGCAACCAGTTGATCATCGTACGCGTCGACAATACAGGAGTACATGCCGTTTCGCTCAAGCATGACCATATAGGTCTGGTTGATGATCGGCCTCAGATCGTCCGGGACTCCGTTCGATGCATTGGACAGGCCGCAGGTGGATTTGACGCCCGGGGCGATGTCCTGCAACATTCCCTGGAATGCCAGCAGGCTCATGAGTTGGGGCTGCTGGATGTTCAGGGGCGTCACTACCCCGTCC
The DNA here is from genome assembly GCA_964511755.1 of uncultured Desulfobacteraceae bacterium. Taxonomy (GTDB): domain Bacteria; phylum Desulfobacterota; class DSM-4660; order Desulfatiglandales; family Desulfatiglandaceae; genus B46-G9. Next base: position 9,734 of record CAZEGG010000109.1, read on the forward strand.
ACGAAGATGTCTTCATTTGGAATACCAGCCTCATTGGCCGCGTATATGAGTTCCACCGCCAATGCGGCCCTTTCGTTCTCATCCCTGGGCAGGCCTTCCGGACCCCACATGAGTGCAATCATATTGGCCTTGTACTTGGCCGCCAGGGGAATCATCTTCTCATACCGCTCCGGACGGCACATGATGGAATTGATGATGGCCTTTCCTTTGTGAACTGCGAGCCCCGCTTCCATGGCCTCTATGTTGGACGTATCAAGGCAGAGAGGAGGGGTGTCTCCGATGGCTTCCTGAACCGTCTTGACCACGAATTCCATCAGCTCCGGGCCGCCCTTCCTGGCAGGACCCAGGT
>CAZEGG010000110.1:0-10061 GCA_964511755.1 uncultured Desulfobacteraceae bacterium
CTTCTTCCGCTTCTTCACAACACTTCCCATTCAGCATGACCTCCATCAAAATATCGTTCTGTATTTACTACTTGAATGATGTCCCTGTGTCAACAACTCTTTTGCCTGTCACCACGCCGCGTGAAGGTTGCTATAAGTTTACATAATATATATTATCGGACATTGCAGATTCTGGGTTCGCGCAAGGCGCGTCCTCAACACGGTTTTTTTTGCTTTGCACCATAGAGATTCTTATCGGCCTTATTAACAAACTCCTCCACGCTCATCCCGGGAGAAAACTGGGAAAAGCCCATGCTCGCGCTGACCCCCAGTTGCTTCCGGAGACTGCTGTCTATGCGTTTCCCGATTCCTCGGGCCACTTTAGTATCGGCGTCGATCAAAATGACCACGAATTCATCTCCGCCGTATCGATACCCGGAGTCCACATCTTCGCGTATGCACGAATGGATTATTCCACCCGTTTTCCCGAGAATCTCATCACCGGCAAGGTGCCCGTAGGAATCGTTATACTGTTTGAAATTGTCAAGGTCCAAAAGGATCAAGGACAGGCGCTGCATTTGCCTATTCGCTCTGGCTAATTCCTCTTTCAGCCGCGCATAGAAATGGCGCTGGTTGAAAAGGCCTGTGAGAGAATCGGTAATAGATAGACGATTGAGTTCTTCCTTGGTATTGCGTTCAATGATGGCGCGCTTGATCTTTGCCTCCAGTTCATCCGTTCCGAAGGGTTTATTTATAAAGTCAGTGGCTCCTGCATTGATAACGTCGGTATACTTGTAGTTCTTTGCGAGCCCGGTCATGGCTATGATACAGATATCCGGAAAAAGCGCTCGCGCTTTCTCAATGAGCTCAAGTCCGTCCATCCCCGGCATGTTCATGTCGGTAATGAGGAAACTGTAATTCCCCATATCCCCGAGCAGAGCGAGTGCTTCTCGGCCGCCGGGAAGCCCTTCCACCTGAAATTCGAGAAGCCGCAGGCTTTCTACGATGGCCGCCAGGACATGGTCTTCGTCATCCACGACAAGACATCGTTCACGCTCATAATTTATCTGTTTGATATCCATTCTCAGCCTGCATCAATGTGTTGGTTCACCTCGGAGAGAATTGACGAACGCTTTTTTAATATATACTTTAATAAGGAATCCTATCTCATTATTTTTAGGGATAAAATTGACTATCTTATTGGTGTTCGTACGGCCCATTATCTGGCCGTCTTTCTTGCTGCAGCCTTCCACCAGAACAACGACTTTTCTGCCCTCAAGGGACTTGTTCTTCTGGAGTGTTATGTGACGTTGCAGCGCCTGGAGGCGGTTCAATCTCCTGGATTTTTCCTCCTCGCTGACTTTTTGGTCCATTCGGGCCGCTACTGTACCTGCTCTATCAGAATATTTAAAGGAAAAAAGTGAATCAAATCGAATTTTTCCAATAAGGTCCATCGTCTCTTCGAAATCACGCACTGATTCCCCGGGAAATCCTACCATCACATCACTGGTTATGGCTATGTCAGGAACAACTTCTCGCAATTTACCTATTAGTTCCATGTATTGTTCTCGTGAATATCCTCTTTTCATGCGTCGAAGTATTTCGTTCGAACCTGCTTGGAATGGGAGGTGGATGTGCGGGCAGAGAATATCCAGACCTCGAAAACAGTAAATCAGATCATCGGAAAGATCTTTCGGATGAGAAGTGGTAAACCGCAGCCGCGTGAGCCCCTCCACCTCAGCGAGTGTCTGAAGCAGGGAGACAAAAGTGTAAGATCCACTGTGGTCTTTCCAGGAATAGGAATTCACGTTCTGTCCCAGGAGCGTTATCTCTTTCACCCCTTGGGCAACCAGGAATCTTACCTCATCCATGATTTCCCGGGGGGAGCGAGAAACCTCTCTTCCCCGGACATAGGGAACAATGCAGTACGTGCAGAAATTATCGCATCCCTGCATGATCGACACATAAGCACTCACCTTTTTGTCATGGAGCGGGTGGATCTTTGCGGGATTTGAAGGCGGAAGGTCAAGGCGCGTCGCGATCATCTTCTTCTTCTGAAGAACGACGGCATCCAGAATGCTCCGGAGGTCTGCCAACTCGCGAGGGCCTGCAACCATGTCCAACTGGGGAAATCGATGAAACAGATGCTTCCCCTCCTTTTGCGCAAGACACCCTACCATACCCAGAACCATGCCGGGCCTCCGGGCCTTGATGCGGGACATACGCCCGAGGAGGCTCATGGCTTTCTGATCCGCCTTTTCCCTGACGGTGCAGGTGTTGATGAGCACAATTTTCGCGTTTTCGGGGTTGTCCACCGGCTGATAGCCGTACTCCATGAGCGCCTGAGCAAGGGATTCCGAATCATATTCATTCATCTGGCAGCCCATGGTGGCAATGTAAAATCCGTTATCCAAGATCCAAATATCCTCAGCTTTCTTCCTTATCCATGCGGAGCCCTTCCCTTCTCCTCAGGTCTTCAAACAATTGCTCGGCAATGGGCTCGCACCCCGGTGCGATGGCTATCTCGATCCGTGCCGCCGCAGGATCGATGGTTCTCACCACCGCCATACCGTCGTAGGATTCAATGGTATACCGCAAGTAACAAATATCGCCGCGTTCCACTAGGAACACTCTTCTCGCGGTTTCCATTCGTCTGCACCTCCGCCCCACATCAGTTTTGTCCTGAGGATATTGAAAAAGCTGTAATTTGGTGGTTTGAAGAGTCTGATGCTCTCGCTTGATTTGTGGATAATCACGTGGTCGCCATAGCGAAAATCAATACCCACCTGACCATCGAAGGTCAGGACAACCTGCTCCTCGCTCTCCTTCCCCAGTCGAATTTCGATAACGGCTGTTTCAGGAAGCAGGATAGGTCTGTTGGTCAGCGTGAAGGGGCAGATAGGAGTAAGAATAAAGGACTGCATCGTGGGATACAGAATAGGCCCGCCTGCAGACAGGTTGTAGGCTGTCGAACCTGTAGGAGTTGAAACGATGAGGCCGTCAGCCCTGAAAGTGGTCAGAAATTCACCGTTGATCGACACATCCAGATCTATTATTCTCGCCAGTGTTCCCTTGTTGATAACCATGTCGTTCAGGACTTGAACAGGGTGGATTTCCGCGCCTTTCCGCACGATTCTGGCTTCGAGCATGATCCTGTTCTCGACCTGAAGCTTCCCCTCCAGGAGCAGCCTCACGACACTGTACAGCCGATTCAGCGGAATTCCGGTCAGAAATCCCAGTCCTCCCAGGTTGACCCCGAGTATGGGTACTCCGAATCGGCCCACCTTCCGAGCGGCGCCGAGCAAAGTGCCGTCCCCTCCAAGCACGACCACCCAGTCCACGGTGGTGGGTATGGAAGAAGACTCTTCGTTGGTCCAACCCAGGGAGTCCCGGATTTCCATCTCTTCGGAGAAGACCCTGAGTCCCCGTTCCTTCAGCCATCTTTCAAGCTTGCCGGCCTGGGTATGGGCGGGTTTATGGCCGTACTTGTAAATGATCCCAACTGAATGGGAAGGCATCTCAGGCCCTCCTTTCCTTCCTCATGACAAACCATTCGGCGGTTTTGTCGGATGAGGTATCCACCATGAGGTGAAGTACGGGAAGAGAAGGAAAGAGAAGCTTCAGGTCGGGCAAATCCACCGGCTCGAACTTTTTCAGGTTGTTGTCATACGCCTGTTCGGTCAAGGCATTGGATTCGTAGTTTTCTTTGGTCCGTTCTGAGATCCGCCTGAGAGATACTTCCCTGGAGCAATGGGTCTGCTGAATAACAAAAGTCAAGCCGTGACGGGCCGCAATCTCTGCTGCACGGCGTCTCAAGCTTTGGGTAATAAAAGTGGCATCGAAAATGATGCCGTTCCCCTTTGCCGCCAGTTCTTCTCCAAGCCGGAACATTTCGTCATAAACGAGTGTCCGCTTATTCATGTCGGCTGCCACCTTCTCATCGAAGATATCCTCGTTTTTCAGGACTTCCAGCCTGATCATATCGGTCCGAAGAATCCTGTAGCCCTTGAGCACGGCGATGACCTCGGTGGTTTCCGTTTTGTAGGATGCGGGAAGACCGCATGCTATAAGGACCGTCTCGGGGTCCAGTTCCCTTTTCATGAAGTCCTCAAAAGGCTCTTTCATCAGATACTCCATGGTCTCAGTCATGAAAAACGGGCATGAGAGGACGAGTACATCCGTTTCCGGTTCTTACACAATGTAAGAGTGTGCCAGCTTGAAATACCTGCGCGCAGTCTCCACAGCTCTGTCTTTCTCCGGGTGCGCAATGGTGCTGTCATCCACGCGGAAGCTGTTTACCTTCCCCCGCACAAAGGCCCGGTAAACCTTATAAAACGTCACCAAGGCGTCGATTTGCTTGTCATCTTCCTTCGCCAGGGCCTTGTAACGTTTCCAGAGGTCCTCTGCTTCCCTGTATCCTCCATGAAATTCCAGGTCCATCAGGAGAAAAGCCATATCCGCAATGGTATCACTGTACCTGAACCGTTCATTAAATTCAATACAGTCAAAGATGGGCAGATCCGGAGTAAGGCAGATGTGCTCCATGTGCAGATCCCCGTGGCAGTCCCGGACGCGCCCCTGTGAGATACGCCGGGAAAAAAGCTCATGAAAACTCTTGTAAAATAGGTCGGTCCATTCCTCGATTGCCCGGAAAGCCTCTTTCTCCACGGTCATGTCCTGGTACCTGGCAACCTGCTCAAAATTTTCGTCCGTATTGATCTTGAATCGTTCAGCCCTGCCGTACTCCGCAATCCCTGGAGAAGTCTCCGCAGTGGCGTGAAACCGGGCCAGGACGGCGGCGACATTCATCAGGGACTGCTCATCCAGCTCGCCTCGATCAAAGACGTGGTCCATAAGCCTGTCCTCGGGGATTCTTTTCATTTTCACGGCGTACTCCACGACATCCCCCTTGCCGGATCCCAACACATGTCTTCCGCCGTCGAAATGGACCGGCAGGACACCAAGATAGAGACTCTTTGCGAGTCTCCTGTTGAGCTCAACTTCCTTGTGGCAGTAGTGCTGTCGTTTCTGCAGCGTGGAAAAGTCAAGGAACCCGAAGTTGACCGGCTTTTTCACCTTGTAGACGAATGTATCACCCACAAAGACAATCGAAATGTGAGTCTGGATGATCCTGACATCTTTGGTTCTGTCAGGCAGGTTTTCAGGGTTGGCAAGGTCTTGTATCAAGTTGCTCATGGCATTTCTTCACTCAGGGTCCGCGTCGAATTGCGGGTAAGGAAATCGGGCACTGCGATCGTGCCCATTATGATGGTCGTCTTTCTTCGAGTGTATGCACAGCTCAATTTGCACAGTCGCGTACAAGGGCTTCTCCCACCTCAAGGGCCTTGAAATTTGCCTTGAGCTTGGATTCCGGGAAAAGGCTTCTGAGTGCTCCTTTCAGGTCCTGTTTTTCCAGTGGAACAAGAGGCAGCCCGCACAGGGCGCCGAGCATGATCATGTTGAGCATGATCGGCCCGCCGAGTTCCACGGCGAGCGGCGTGGCGTCGAGCCAGTAAATACGGCTTGCCGTCCCCTCAAGCGCACTTCTGAGCCGTTCCGGTGAGGGGTAGTACGCATCTCCCGCGATCACGTTCAAAGGGTAGATAGGCCTCGAATTAATCAGCAGGGTGGTTTGCTCGTTTCCGTAGTCGAGAAAAATCCTGAGGCTTTCCAAGGGCTCCAGCCCCACTATCGCGTGAGCACTGTTGGGAGGTATCAAGGGGCCGTATTGCTTCTCATCGGAAAGCCTGATGTGGCTCATGACCGATCCCCCTCTTTGGGAGAGGCCGAAAGTCTCCCCGACGGTCACCTGAAAACCTTTCTCAACAGCGGCCCGACCGAGAATCTGGGATGCCAGTACATTTCCTTGTCCTCCGACACCCGTTATGATCAAATTCAGCAGCATAGTGTTCTCCTGATTACTCTACTTCTCAGCCTGAGAATCTTTCTGTGCTTTCGGGCCGCCGGTTTCCAGCCTTTGAATAGCCTCCTGCGGACAAATCTCCGAACAGACGCCGCACCCCACACAAATCACCTCGTCAATTTTTGCTTTTCCTTTTTCCTCATCAAATACGAGCCCGGGACAGCGGAAGATACGCGTACAATACCTGCTGCACCCACAGCTCTCGCCCAGGCACTTGTCCGAGTCCACCTCCATGCGGTATGGAAATCTCCCTTCCCTGGTGTGCACAAGCGCGCATTTTCGTCGAAGGATGAGGACGCGCAATCCCTCCTTCTGCAAAAGCTCATAGATGACTCCGGTGGTTCGCTGCAAGCGGTAGGGATCTTCGACCCTGACCTCCGCCCCAAGCGAAGCGCAAAGGGCTTCCATGTCCACGGGGTCTGTCCGGTCTCCCATTGCCGTTTCTCCGGTCCCGGGATGCGGCTGAAATCCGGTCATGGCGGTGGCGCTGTTGTCCAGTATCACGAGCAGCATGTCCGAGCGGTTGAATTTCGCGTTCACCAGCGCCGGAATGGCCGCGTGAAAAAAGGTCGAGTCACCCACCACGGTAATCACCGGCTGATCGAAACCGAATTTCGAGAGTTTCCCGTATCCGCTGGCCAGCCCGACACCCGAACCCATTGCGTGCACTGATTTTACCTGGTTGAAGCCTGTCGGCCACATGCCCATTGAATAACATCCTATATCTCCGGACACGAAGCCTTCCCGATTGTCCCAGGCAAGTGCTGTTTTGATGGCATAGTAAGATGCACGGTGCGGACATCCCGGACAGAATCCGAATTCACGCGGGGGAATCTCGTTGTCCAGCCGGGATCTGATGTGGTCGAGAAAGGCCCGATTGTCTGAGACGAATTCCAGGTCAAAAATGTCCGCGATGACCTTGATGAGGTTCCCCGGGTTCGTTTCACCGGAATCAGGCATATGCCCTGAGGCCTTTCCCAGCCACGTCTTTGTCCCGATCCTTTTTCCCAGCTCTGCGGCAAAAGCCATCACATTGGATTCCACAAAGGGTTCCACTTCTTCCACAAAGAGGACTGTTTCAGTCCTTCCCAGGGATTCTTCCAGGAGCTTCCGGGGCAGGGGCCACGTGGTGCCCAATTTAAGAATACCTACTCTATCCTCGAGGCCGAGGATCTCCACCGCCTCTACCGCATAGTTCCAGACACATCCCGAGGTGACGATCAGCAGGCGCGGAGCATTCGGACCATCGTATCTGTTGAACGGAGATTGTTCATAAAGCTCTGCGGCCTGGGCGAGCTTTTCATGCCTTCTCCGATGCTTCAACAGAATGGGAAAAGTGTTGAAAGGAGGACCGTTGACGTCATAGTGCGGGCGCCCTTCCCTTTCGGGAATTTGGCCCGTCTTTACGTTGGAGCGCGTGTGAGACAGCCTGGAGACGCTCCGGAGCATCACGATGTTCCGGATCTTTTCAGACAGTTCAAAGGCCCACTTGGTCATATCCAGGGCCTCCTGGGGAGTGGAAGGTTCCAGGAGCGGAATTTCGGAGATCTGGGCAAACACCCGTGCGTCCTCCTCGTTGGTGCTGGAAATTCCCCCCGGATCATCGCACGAGACCAGAACGATTCCTCCTTTGGTTCCGGAAAGGGTCAGGTTGGTGAGGAAATCAGAGACCACATTGACACCGTTCTGTTTCATGCTGGCAATGGCCCTGCATCCGGCAAAGGATGCTGCCGTTGCAGCCTCCAAGGCGACCTTCTCGTTCGTAGACCATTCCACGTATATGGGCAAATCATTGGAAGCTGCGGCAAGGGTCTCGATAATTTCGGAGGAAGGATTGCCCGGATAACCCGCACAGAAAAGGACTCCTGCTTCCAGGGCGCCACGGGCAATGGCCTCATTCCCCTGGAGGAGGAGTGTGGCACCGCCGTTTCTGTTACTGATCTCCTTCATCATGTCCCTCTTACCCATTTCTGCGTGCGGTTTCAGCACGTTTCCTCTTGTTTGAGGCGGCTTCCTTCAAGTGATCCAGGTTTTCCCGGGCAAGTCCTTCTACTTCGATTGCACCTTCATCGACCGCCTCCTTAACCAGCTTCGCCCCGGTCTCTGTCCGAACAATAACGGTGTTCCAATTGTTCCGCCCTTCCACGGCACCCACTGAAATATCAGCCCATTCGGCAGTCATGTCGGCACACAGGCCGCATCCTTTCTGTACCAGATCCCTGACCTCGCCCAACGGTATGCGAATCCAACCGCTTTGTGTCAGGAGCATGAACACCTCAGCCGGCGGCGGGGGAATATCGAATTTCTTGACCGGACCTTCTATGGATCTGGCCTCCAGAAATCTCTTGAGCATGCGGTGATCCAGGGCCCAGGTGCAAAAAAGCCCGATCTTGAGTTTTATCCGCTTAGTTCTCTCAAGCGCATCGGAACCGGATCTGGCCATACGTTCAAGGGCCTCCATCTGGCACGGCAGGCCAACCACGCCTATCCGGTCTTCACCTCTGTCGACGGCCTGATTGAGGGTTGCAAGACTTCCGGCCGCTGCATACCGGGAACCGGAACATTCAAGAATCTCAGATGAGGATTTGGCCAGTTTTCCGGATGGTGAAGGTCGTGCATTTCCAGCATCGGTGACGACGGCAGAGCGTATGAAATTCTTCTGCATGGCGAAAATCAGAAGAGAAGAAACCACCCCTCCATATTGCCCCAGCTCTCGGCTCTGGACATTTGCGGCCCGCGCCGCCCATATTTCCTTTATCGGACCTATGGCTTCTTCTTGGGTACCACTGTCCCAAAGGGCAGTGCCTTCATAGTCGGCGCGGGGGCAGTATTGGAGGCACCTCCATGTTTCGGCTTGACAGGCATCCAGGGCGATAACCTGTCCATCCCAGTAACTGAAATAAGGACACAGTCCCACGCACGCTCCGCACTTCACGCAAATCCCTTTGTCCAGGACTCTCTCAATAAGCATCTGTTGACCCTTGGGATCGCCGTTTTTCATTTTTCTCATCCTCTGATAAATCCGGGTTGACAGCGCACTGCCGATAAATCACGGTGCTTAGAAAGTAAGGCTTTTCTTTCGTTCTGAACACTATTGGCTGACGGAAATAGTGTCAAGAATTTTTCAGTCTTCCAGCAGGTTGACTTTTTCATTGAACTGGCTTAAGGGAAAGGACAAACAAAAGTGACCGGCAAGACCTACCTGAAGGACACGACCGATGCAGAAAAAGATAAGAGAGACGGCGGCATACCTGCGCTCTGTGGTGAAAGGAGAGCCGAAGATAGCCCTGATTACCGGCACAGGACTGGAAGAGCTCACAACAGCCATTGAAGCAACTGCCCGGATCCCCTATGAGGAGATCCTTCACTTTCCGAAAACCACCACAGAGAGCCATCGGGGGATTCTCATTGCGGGTACGCTGTCAGATAAACCGGTCATCGCCATGCAGGGGCGGTTCCATTTGTACGAAGGGTACAGCCCTGATACAGTTACCTTTCCGGTACGGGTCATGGCGGCCCTGGGGATCAGACACCTTTTCATAAGCAGCGCCGCCGGGGGATTAAACCCCCGGTTCAATGCCGGCGATTTGATGCTGGTTACCGATCATATCAACCTCACCGGGACAAACCCTCTTGTGGGGCCCAACCTGGATGATTTCGGCCCCAGGTTCCCTGATATGAGTAAGGTATATCCCGACGAACTGCTGCGGCTCGCGCGGAACCAGGCACTGCAGTTGGGCTTCCAACTGCGGGAAGGAGTGTATGTGGGCGTTCTCGGACCGAGCCTGGAAACTCCCGCAGAGACCAGGTTCCTGAAACTGGCCGGAGCTGATGCGGTCGGTATGTCAACGGTATCAGAGGCAATTGTGGGGGTCCATTGCGGCATGAAGGTCCTGGCAATTGTGGCTGTGACGAATATCAACCGCCCCGATTGCATGGAACCGACATCCGTGGAACAGGTTATCAGGGCGGCAGGGAGCGCTGCTCCAAAACTCTCGCGGCTGTGGCGAGCCATAGTCTCCAACCTGCCCTTGCCCTGAGCATTGCACAGGCAAGAGCTCGATAGGAAAGTCAAAGAGGATGGAAGAATTCGATATCGCGATAGTGAACGGCACCATTCTGACCATGAACCAGGGAAACGACGTCTATGAAAACGGGG
>CAZEGG010000111.1:0-9986 GCA_964511755.1 uncultured Desulfobacteraceae bacterium
TGGAAGGGGTCTATTCCATGCACTTTTTCTACTGGAATATGAAAGGATGGCCGGAGGCAGACGTGGTGAAGGCCGCGACCGCCTACACGAACAGATATCGGCAGAAATACGGCATGCCGCCGGATTCCTATGCAACCATAGCATATCTCGGCGTCAAAGAGCTTTTCAGACTGGTGCAGAAGGCAGGAGATTTCAGCGCTGACGCCGTGGCCCGCGCCTTGGCCCAGAACAGGAGTTTCATGTCGGTGAAAGGTCCGGGGGTATGGAGGAAGGATCATGAGCCCATTTACAAAAATGCAGGCTACCTGGTCCGAGGAAAGGCCCCCAAGGACAGCAAGTCCAAGTGGGATTTGTTTGATGTTGTGGGTTCCCAGGGGGGAGAAGCGGTATTTCCGACCCTCAAGTCCTTAGGATATTAAAACAACCCAATACCCTGCCCCGGGAGATGCACCGTTTGTTCCGGGGCGGGGATAACCGGGAGAATCCTGCTGTGGCCGTGAGCGAGCGAGCAGAAATAATCAGAGCGGAACATATCACCAAAAAATTCGGGGATCTTATCGCCGTCAACGGGGTCGACTATGTACTGAACGAGAACGAAATCGCCGGAGTCATCGGCTCCAACGGCGCCGGCAAGACCACGCTTTTCAATCTCATCACCGGATATTATACCCCGGACGAGGGCTCAATCCTGTTCAGGGGGGAAGACATCTCAAAGTGGTCTCCCCAGAAACGGGTGGCGGCCGGTATGATGAAGACGTTTCAGATTACTTCCACCTTCGACAACTTGACGGTCCTTGACAATCTCATGCTCTCGTCTTTCCGGCGTCGCCGGAAGGCCTCTTTCCTCAGCCTCTTTCTTGCAGGCCGGGTCAAGAACCGCGCGGATGAGGAGATCCAGGAGTCCCTTGAAACCTTTGATCTGAGTGAAACTGCATCCAAGGAGGTGAGGCACCTCTCGCTGGGAGAGAAACGCCGGCTGGAAATTGCGATGGTGTTGCTCGGAGAACCGAAGGTGCTTTTGCTGGACGAGCCCCTGGCCGGACTGAGCGAAGGGGAGATCGACAGACTGTTGAGTGTATTACGGCGACAGATTGGGAAGCAAACGATCCTGATCGTTGAGCATAAGATTTCAAAGATCGAAGACCTGGTAGAGAGACTGACCGTAATGCACGAGGGCAGAGTGATTGCCGACGGAGATTGCAGAGAATGCCTTGAATGTGCGGAGGTACGAAGAAGTTACTGGCAGATTGACTGCACTTCTTAGTATATTGTAGCGCGATCTGCCTGATTTTACTGAGAGATGAGACGAGAATCATTATGTCGACAGACTCTGCTGTTCTGGAAGTAAACAACCTGGACGTCTCTTATGGCGATTCAAGGGTGCTCTTCGGAGTCACCGTCAATATCGCGCCGAAGGAGATAGTGTCCTGCGTGGGAAGAAACGGCGCCGGAAAAACCACACTGCTGAAGAGCATTTGCGGATTTCTGAAGCCGACTTCGGGCTCCGTAACGTATAAGGCACAGGAAATAACCGGCGTGCCTTCGTATACCCTGGCCAGGATGGGACTCAGATATATCGCCCAGGACAAGAAAGTCTTTTCGGACTTGACGGTCGCAGAGAATATGGAACTGGCCAGCTACGCCACAAAGGACAAGAACCTGGACCGCATTTTTGAATATTTTCCGAATCTGAAGTCCCTGATGAACCGGAAAGCCGGCTATCTCAGCGGCGGCGAGAAACAGATGCTCATGATCGGCAGAGCCCTGCTGGGGACACCAAGCGTTCTGCTGATCGACGAGCCTACGGAAGGCCTGGCGCCGGTTGTGGTAGAACACCTCAGGGAGATTTTCAAAGAGATCAGCAAAAGCGCGGCTTTAATCATAGTTGAACAGAACCTGTCCCTGGTCTGTCGAATATCCGACCGGGTATATGCCATGAAAGAAGGGCAGGTCATGAGTGAAACCTCGGATGAACAGGAGATCAAGGATATTGTCTTCGAGAAATACCTGTAGCGCGTTCCGTATCAGAGGGGAGAACAAAGACCTAAATGGGTAGGCTTTTCAAGAACTGGAGTGGAATTCTGGTAGCGTTTATCCTGCTGGCCCTGATGCGCCTGTTCCTGCCGGTGCCCTTCGCCACGGAAGTCCTGATATTCGCCATCTACACGATGGGATGCAACTTTCTCCTTGGTCGGGTGGGTCTCCTCTCGTTCGGCCAGCCCGCCTACCTTGCCGTGGGCGCATATTTCACCGGACTCTATCTCTCCTATTGGGGCAGCAATCCTTACATGGGCATACTTGCCGGGGTCGTCGGCACTGCGGTATTTTGTCTGCTCGTCGGTCCTTTCTTTGTAAGACTGCGCAGCGACTATTTTGCCCTGGTGAATCTGGCATTGTGCGTCATCATCTACTTTCTCGTTGAAAAGGTTCTGATGGGAATCACCCATGGAGACGAAGGGCTGTCATTCCTCATGAACATGAGTTCGACGCCCGTACTGGATCTCGGCAACCAGAATGATTTCTTCATCTTTACGTTTCTGGTGACACTGTTTGTCTGGATATTCTGCAAGTATACGGATGATTCGGTCTACGGGGCCGCATGTATGGCCACCAAGATGAACGAAGACAGGATGAATTTTCTCGGCTACAGCACCTTCAAGGTGAGGTGGTCCGCTTTTGTGATCGCCAACACCATGGCAGGCCTGGCCGGCTCCCTGTACGCCGTATGGTTCGGTTATGTAAGCCCGGATATGTCGGCGCCTGCCCGCGCTGCGGATGTGGTGGTGGTCACCATTTTGGGTGGGGTGGGAACCTTGTACGGCCCCCTTGCGGGCTCGTTCGCATACATCGCTATGAAAGATCTGATCAGCAGTCTCATCAGCAACTGGGAGTTGTTCATCGGCCTCTTGCTGGTTTTCATCATGCTTGCCGGCGAGAGAGGTATCTGGGGGTCACTGGAACCCGTGATAAAGAGATTCGCACTGAAAAGAAAGGCTGGATCACCCACAAGGACTTGAGGAATTTCGAAGGATATGGATACGACGCTTCTTACTTCCAGCATCATTTTCGGGTTGAGCATGGGGAGTATTTTCTTTCTGATGGCCATCGGCCTCTCCCTTTGCTTCGGTCTGATGAGAATTATCAGCCTTGACCAGCTCCTGTATTATTCCTTAGGCGCCTACATTACCTACAGCCTGGTCGCGGCAACGGGGAATTTCTGGTTCGGCGCGATCCTCGGCATGGCAGGGGCCGGCTTGGCCAGTCTGATGGTCGAGAGATTTATATTCAGGAGGATCTACGAAAGGGACATCACGTTCAGCATGATCACGTCCTTCGGGATACTCCTGGCAGGGGTCGGCGGTATCAAGTATGTCTGGGGCCTGGTCCCCCGCCCGGTTGCGGCCCCCATCACCCGGCAAGTCGCGTTTCTTCATACCAGTATTCCCGAGTACAGGATTATCATTATCGTGATAGCGTTTCTCGTGTACGTGGGCATTTGGGCCTTTTTGAACAAGACCATCATAGGAAAGGCCATACGGGCAGGCATCGAAGATGTGGAGAAGGTGGAAGGGCTGGGTATCAATGTCTACCGGTTGTTCACCCTCACGTTCATCATCTCCGGGGCACTCTCCGGCCTGGCAGGTGCACTGTATGCGCCCCTTATTATGGTGGGACCCGACATGGGACTGGAAATCATCGCATTCGTGTTCATGGTGGTGATCATAGGGGGACTAGGCAGTATAAAAGGAACCATGGTGTCGGCGCTGATCGTGGGCCAGGTTATTTCCCTGGGCTCCATGGTATACGCTCCCTTGGCAAAAATGGCCCCCTTTGCCATCATGCTGCTCATTCTGTTGATCAAACCCACCGGTCTGTACGGCAGTAAGCTATTAAAACGATAGAGGAGTTCAGGATGAACGAGACCATCGGAGTCATCGGCCTCGGTATCATGGGGTCGGCTATTTCCGCAAATCTGTTGAAGGCCGGGTTTCCGGTCATAGGCTATGACGTGGTACCCGAAAGGGTTCAGGCCTTGGCAAAACGAAACGGCACAGGGGCTGGATCCTGTAAAGAGGTGGCGGAGAAGGCCGAGATCGTGCTCACCTCTTTGCCTTCTGTGGCCGCCCTGGAGGAGGTTGTGGGCGGAGAGGACGGTCTCGTGGCCGCAGGCAGAGAAGGCTTGATTGTACTTGAAATCAGCACATTTCCCATTGAAGCCAAACAGCACGCCCTCGACGCCTTGAGGCTGGCCGGGAGTCAACTGCTTGACTGTCCTCTCAGCGGCACCGGCGCCCAGGCCGTCCACAAAGACCTTGCCGTGTACGCCTCAGGAGACCGCACATCCTTCGAAACCTGTCGCCCGGTTTTCGACGGCTTTGCCCGGGCTGCCTACTATCTCGGGGAGTTCGGCAACGGCTCCAGAATGAAATTCGTGGCAAACCTGCTGGTGGCCATCCACAATGTCGCCGCGGCCGAGGCATTTGTGCTGGGCATGAAAGCGGGTCTGGATGCCGAAACCCTGTACCAGGTGATCAGCGACGGTGCCGGTACATCCCGGATGTTCGAAGTGAGGGGCCCTTTGATGGTAGCCGGGAAATACGATGAGGCCACCATGAAAGTCGGCGTTTTTCAGAAAGATTTGGACATCATCTCTTCCTTTGCCGAAGCCCTGAAAAGCCCGACTCCGCTTCTTTCTAAATCCGCGGAAATCTATGCCAAGGCCCTCGCAGAGGGCAGAGAGAGTCAGGATACCGCTGCTGTGTGCGCGGTACTGGAGGGCCTTGCCGGGATAAAAAGATAGAAAATCAACTTATGGATGGAATCTAGATTGCCATGACTGACTGGAAGACTGTCCTGGGTATCCTGTCGACGATTACCGGAAAATCCCTTTTGCTCAGGCCCAGCTGAGCCAACCGCTGTCCCAGCTGCCCCATGTTTGATTCGCCCAACTGGTAACCCACTTCGAAGCTTGACAGTATGAGGTCCGCCAGATTGACCATAGTGACCAGTTCCATGTCGCCGGGGGCAAGTTGAGGAGTATGGTGGTACTGAATAGCATTCACGAGGTTTTCCGGCAACTTCCACTTTCTGGCCAGAACAGCGCCGACCTCCGTGTGGCTCATCCCGAAAATTTCCTTTTCTGTCTGGCACAAGTCCATGCCGTTATCGCGGATAGAGCGGTAAAAGAATGATGGGGCGTCCGTAACGAATTGATCCAAGGCAGCCTTGCCGATATCGTGCAGCAGACCGGCCGTATACGCAATATCTGGAACTCCGTGTCCGCTGAACACGGAAATCTCATATGCTGTCATGGCCGTTGCCAGAGCGTGGTGAAATATTCCTCCTTTGCAGAGAGAGTACCCCCCCGATTTTCCCCGAGCAAAAAGCATGTCCGTCGCAGCCGAAAGGACCAGTTGAAAGAGTTTTTTCTCGCCCAAGACGATTAAAGCTCTCTCAATGGAATCTATGGGAGAACTCATTCCCATGATGACACTATTGGCGAGATTGAGGATTTTAGCGCTGATAACCTGATCTTGCCGGATTTCGGAAGCCAGATCATCCATCACACAATCCTCGTTGCACATCATTCTCATCACCTTAAGGGCGATCTGCGGTATGGGTTTAAGGCTGCGGGTCGCAGCGGCAATTTCATTGGGACTTACCTCCAGTGTCCTTCTCGAGGCATGAGCAGTCACCGGGACAAAGGGCTCTATCCCTGTCTCCAGGTTCCGGGTGTCCATCGTCATTTTGCAGCTGAACATTCCCCCTGTTTCGGCCTGCTCAACCTGAATATCCTCATCCAGCAGAATACCGTTGACCCGCTCCGCAATCCTTCCTCCTATATCCAGCCAGAGGTCTGTCTCCGATACCCCATGCATGAGTGCTCCGCCGGCTACGGCGGCTACCAGATTCTTCCTCGAAGCCCCTGCCTCGCAGAAAGATTGTATGAAAAGGGGGAGCCCCGTTGTAGCATAGGTTTCAGGTGCAAAGGGAATATCCGCTCCAGTGGGTTCCGGAAGGAGGATATGGAACAGCCCTCCGAGCCTGATGCCGGGATCTTTCAAGGTAACGCCGACGCAGGTGCCCAGGTAGGCTTCCAGCACCTCTTTGTTATCATGGCTTATTACATATGATCCGGATGGAACGACGTGTGCTATCATCTAGATGCTCCGTTGCCTTCATGTGTCGGCACCAAGGATCCTCTTTCCTGCGCACAGACGATGCCTTTGTACACGCTGTCATCACGATTTCCATATATTTCGGCAATCCCATCTACTACAAGACGGTTCCTGCAATTGGCAAACGAACCTGGAAAAAACAGTCCCTGCCCCTTTTCCCTTTCTCTATGCCAATCGGTTCAAAATCCAGGTTACTTTACAGAAAACACCGGAGAAAACAGCTTGCTTTCCATCCGGGAATGTGTGAGTCTCCTCCTGCAAAGCCGGAGGCTTCTTACCTTCCTATCACCACCAATCAGATGATTCAGATGTTCCACTTGTTTTTGGACAACAGCTCTTCCACTGGTTGAGGATCTGGCTGGGTTGCAGCTATCCGAGAAGAAATAATATGGGTACTTTCTCCGGAAAAGTGCTAAAAAAGGGAAGGAGGGAGAACCTGTATGCAATCAACGGGGCTTATCGCGGCTGAGATGGGATTCCAAAACATTAGAGTGTAACTCAAATCCATCTTACTCCGAATAATTAAGTAGAGAGGGGCAAGCCTTACGGAGGAAATACTGTCAGCCTGCCCGCAAAATGAGCTCTGGAGAGTATTCTCTTCATCCCACAGCAAGATTACCCTCTGTCAAAAAAACTTGATTTTCGGATCAACACCAGGAGCCTTAATACGGAGAGGGAAAAGATATGAAAACTGTGATTTCAATCATGATAACATTGTCTGTGTTAAGCTGGGGGGTTCGTGGATGGACAGCGGATCAGCCGCCTCCGACGCCCACGGCGGAGCAGCCGGAGGTCTTGACCAGCGGGCCGGTGAATGAGGCGTTTGCGGAACCGGTAAATCTTGAGAATCAGCCGGGAATTGTTGCGCCAAGCCCGCCGCCCGCCAATATAGAGGAGGTTCCATCCGAGGACAGACCCGTGGGTGACGAGTTTGTCTGGGTGCCGGGCTACTGGGGATGGGATCCTTCGAGAACCGCCTACATCTGGGTGAGCGGCTGCTGGCGTGCAGCACCTCCGGGGAGGTACTGGGTGCCGGGATACTGGACAGCAGTTGCGGGAGGTTGGCAGTGGGTGGCGGGATTCTGGTCGCCCGTGGCCGATAATGAAATCCAGTATCTCCCTGAACCGCCTGCTTTGACGAACGTTGAACCGCCGGGACCGGCGCCTTTGGCCGACAGGATCTGGGTGCCTCCCTGCTGGTACTGGAATCGCGGCCGGTATGTTCTGCGGTCGGGCTACTGGCTGCGAGGCCATCCGGACTGGGTGTGGGTGCCTTCGCACTATTTGTGGACGCCGCGCGGGTACGTTTTTGCCAGCGGCCACTGGGATTATTCGCTCAGGCGGCGAGGAATCCTGTTTGCGCCGGTGTATTTCCCAAGGCACTTCTATGGGCGTCCGGGACTGTCCTATTCGCTCAGTATCGTCGTGGATATAAACAACCTTGAGTTCGGGTTGTTCACTTATCCGCGATACTCTCACTACTATTTCGGAGACTACTATGGCGACAGTTTCATCCGCCTCGGCATATACCCGTGGTTCGAGTGCGTGAGCCGGCACACCTGGTATGACCCGATCTACTTTCATGACCGGTGGCGTCACTTCAAAACCGAACCGCGATGGGAGGAGCGCCAGCGGCAGGACTACAGGCGGAGGCTCGCGGACAGGCGTCTCCGGCCGCCGAGAACATACCGTGAGATGGAAAGCCGCATTGCCAGGATGCCTGAATCACAGCGAAAAAGCTTCAGGTTGGCTGAACCGATGAGAACAGTAGTCACCAGGAGGACTACCACGATGAGGTTCGAGCCGATGAAGCGCTCAATGCGGGATCAGTTAATAAGACACTCGACCGAGGTTCGCACCTTCAGGGAGAATCGCAGCAAATGGGAATCGCGGGGACCCGGCGCAGCGAAAGGCCGGCCGACTGTGGAGCGTGTTCCGTCAACCGAGCGCCGAAGAACCTCCGCACCCACAATGGAGCGGAAAAGGCAGAAGACGGAGCCCTCAGGACGTGAGAAAGTCACGCGCACTCCCATTGAACGAAAGAGACCGAAAGCTGCTCCAACAGAGGGAAGGCAACGGCAGGTTCAGCCCCTTGAACGGAAACAAGGGGCGCCTGCCGAGCGCAAGAGACCGGAGATGCGGGTGCAGGAGCGGCAAAAAAGACCGTCCGCAGAGAAAGGATCTCCTGCAGCTACAATGCGGCGTCAGAAGGAGTCACCTTCTGTTTTGCGATCTGAAGGTACGCAGAAAAACTCGGAGAGGGTAAAGGTTCGGAGGCCGCCTGTTTCCGGCAAAAAGGGGGTTGAATCCACGCTCAGGAAAGGTCAGTCTTCCAGATCGGCTGAGGAGCGGAAATCCGAAAAGATGAAGACTCGCAAAGAGAAAGAGAAAGAAGAGCAACAGGGAGGTGAACACGGCAGGGAATAAGGCGAGCGGGGCACAAGACGGGTTGTTCCGGTTGATGAAGGCGGTCAGGATGCCTTGGCCGCTGCGACCATGGCCTGGACGTTTTCAAGTTTGGCATTAGCGGGGATATCGCAGCCCGATTGGAGAACAAACCCTTCCGGACCCAGGTCCTGAATGAGCCTGGTACAATACCGATAAACCGTATCCGCATCTCCCAGGTAGAGCATGGACGCGGGAACGTCTCCCATGATGCACAGGTGATCGCCCAGGATCTTTTTGGCGGCAAATATATCGGTCTCGCCGTCGAGGGCCATAATGCATTTTCTTGGAGGGAGTTCTCTGAAACGCTTGAGTTCCCGCGTCCAGTTTGAGTCCAGGTGAAGAAGGGCAATCAATCCTGAATCCACCACTTCGTTCACCATTCTCTTGAAATAGGGCCAGACAAAGCGGTCCCACATGGCGGGGGAGAGCAGGGAAGGGGCGGTTCGCCAGCCGCCCACCCAGACCATCGGGTAGCCGCGTTTCTTTGCCCGGGTTACTGCCCTGACGCTGAGGTGAGGTGCAATCTCTTCCATCGCGGAGACGACCTTCTCCGGGATCTCGAAGAGGTCGAAGGAAAATTCCTGCAGCGAACGGGAACCGCAGAGCACTTCAAACGGCGTCGTGACATCCCCGCCGCTCAAGACCGGGATCCCCTCCGCTCGCCACGCCTCCAGCACGTCCGGAGATTTTCTTGCTGGAGGGAGGTATGCAGGGGGAACATCCTTGAGGAGCCTCTCGCGCATGAACCAATCGAGATACTGGGGCCAGCCCATCTCCAAGAGCCGGTCATAATCCTCCCGCGTCATAAGTTCTTTTTCATCCACCTGCCACATCTCGTTTTCCGGCAAGTCGACGCCCGGCACCCGGACTCTGGACAGGAAATCGTAGCAGAGCCCGTACGGCCAGAAAGAACCGTAATTGACGGCATCGGCGCCGCCCACCATACGGCAGGCCTGGATCATGGTCTCAAGGTTTTTGTCCGGAGAGCCGAGAAACTCGGCCATGAGAGTCCCCGTGACATAGGCCGCAAACCCGGAATATTCCAGCACGACCGGCACACGGCCGGACTCCTCAAGCGCGACGGCCTTCATGATCCTGTTGAGCCGTTGCTCATATGGGCTCACTGACGGCAATTTGGATTTCCTTTCTACGTCAACCCGCCGACGACCTGTTCCACCGCGTTCACGATCTCACCGGATACCACGAGTTGCTGTATGGTCTCTATGTCCTTGTATAAGGGCCTGTCCTCATCCGCGTGGGGGATATGCTTCCTGATGAACTGATGAGCGATTGCGGTCCCTTTCCCCGGCTTGAAGGGATGAAAATCAATCCCCTGCGCTGCGGTCAGCATCTCGATGG
>CAZEGG010000112.1:0-9857 GCA_964511755.1 uncultured Desulfobacteraceae bacterium
CAAATTCACAGATCTCCACGATCCGGGTCTTCGTGGGCTGCATCACGTAGGGCCGCTCGTGACGGTTTGCATAGCATTCGGCCTCCTGCCGGGATGCCTGCCGGGCAAACTCGTGAATGGCGGGCGCCTCGTACTCCTTGTTCGCCTCTTTCAGCACCTCTCTGCGGGTGAGGGTGGGGCAGCCTTTGGAACTCCTTCCTTCTTCCGTGTAGCAGATGCGTTCCTGTGTTTCCAGTTCACAGGAGGCGCAGGAAGGAAGACGGCTGCTTGATTTCTGTCCCATGGTAACCTCCTTATAGAATGGGCTTGCAGATGATTTCATGAATGCGGAGTGACGAGATCCTGTTGCTCGGGGCCGCACTCGCAAGGAGGGCGGTATCGGCGCCTGATCCCGTACCGGCGACGGCAATGACATTTTCGCCTTCCCCGATACAGCCCCCGTCACATGCCATCATCAGTATTTCAATACAGACTTTGGTGCCCTGCCCGAAAGTCCGAAGGAGGTTTGCCATGACCTTCGGAGTATTCGTGCCGTAGAAATTCTCAGTATGAAACAGCATCGTTCCAAAGTGCACCCGGTGTCCCTTCTCCCGCAGGTCGTCCACCAGGCCCCCGGGGAAGGGGTTCCCCGACTCCTTGAAACCGAACTGCCAGGGAACCACAACCAGGCGGATATCTTTTTCCTCGACCGCACTTGAGAATGCAGTTGCTGTGTTTCCTCTGGTCGAAGCCACAACAATCCTTTTGATATTTCTCGACTTCGCCCTTTCGACGACCAGTTTCACAACATCTTCCGTGTTTTCTCTGCCCGGCTTTTCAAAATAAACAATCTTTTCTTCCAATTTCCGGAACCTCCTCCCTTGGATGGTCTACAGGATGAGAGCCCCGATGCTGGGGGCTCTCATGTTGATCACGCACCTTCTGTCTGCATTCCCGGACCACATCGGCGGGTATGCATCTGAGAGCAATACGCACCAGGCCCGGTACGATGAGAAAATCATCCAGGTGCCCGATCACCGGGATCCAATCCGGGATCAAGTCGAAGGGCAGGAGCGCATACCCGACCGCAGCACCCAGCAGGACCTTCGCCTTTTTCGGCGTACGAGGGTCTTTCGATACAAGGACATAGACTTCGAGTTCCTGCCGCAGGGACCTGGCAGCAGATTTCATCGTCTCAAGCATTGTATGGCGCATCCAACGTCTTGTCCATACCACGGATATGGGAAAGCCGAAAGCATTATCTCAAGGACTGGAATGACCAATCAATGGGATCCACCTCCCCTATCGCGCACTCACCGGTCTGTACAAGGGCATCTATAACTGTTTGCTGATACCAGCCTGAATACTTTAAAGTAACAACCAGGGAAGAAAGCAATTCCGGATAGTATTGTAACTACTGTGATTAGATAATGCAAAAATTTTCTAGGAGGGAATATAATCGCAGTGCTTACCCGCGAGCACGGCGGATGGGGGTCCCGCTTGCGAGGCGGGGCAAGGCACTGGACGAAGTCGGCGCGGCGATAGATTCTTTACAATTAGTTGTCTTTCCGTGTAACATACCATATTTTCAGGATATAAAGAAAGAGGCTAGGAGCCCGCTTGATTTTGGATATGAGAAAGAAATCCGACAATGAAGAAACACTTTAATGCTCTTCCCCACATGCTTTACGCGGACCAGGAGGGGAGGATCTACGATCACCCTTATTACCGGATGGCGGGACTTTCCGGCAGAGGACCGGCCCGCATCGGAAGTGAAGATCTGCTGCTTTTACCGGAATTCAGCAAACTGTTTTATATCCCCGGCTGCCCGCCCGTGGGGCTTGACCCGGAGACCGGGAAATACATAACGGTACCGAAGGCTGAAACAAAACAGGGGATGTCTCCCTGTTTCGGGGTTGCCGCGTTTTTTGAGCCCGGGATCGTGCGGACGCACCTGCCCGCCGTTGATTATGGGAGCAAAGACTACAACCTCCCCATGTGGGCCTACACGGCCGTCGGATTCAGGGACGATCAATACTGGGCCGCGGGGTTTGTTATTGAGGACAATCTCCGATGGGATCCGAGGAATTACGACGACCTGGACCTTGTCCCGGCCATTGAGAAGTACAGGAAGGAAGTCCGCAGTGGGCCGCTTGTGGAACATCTGGTCCAATGCGCCACGGTGAACCACTGTTTCGCGGCGAAGAACCTGTTCCTCGGACGCTGGGAGGGGCCGATACCTGTGAGCCAGGCGTGCGACGCCTCGTGCCTGGGCTGTCTTTCCTTTCAGCCCGATCACCTGTGTGAAGAGTCTCACCAGCGGCTTTCGTTCCGGCCGTCAAGGGATGAAATAGTGGACATTGCGGTGGCACACCTGGAGCGTGCGCCCCACGCCATCATGAGCTTCGGACAAGGCTGTGAAGGGGAGCCGCTTACCGAATATGAACTTATCGCGGAGAGCATCAGGGAAATCAGAGAACGGACCGGAGCAGGGACCATCAATCTCAACACCAATGGAAGCCGGCCCGACCGGGTAAGGCGTGTGGCTGAAGCAGGGCTGGATTCTATCCGCATCAGCCTGAACAGCCCCCGGGAGGAGTTCTATCGGGCCTACTACCGGCCGAAAAACTACCACTTCAGCGATGTGGTTGAATCCATTACCGCGGCCGGAGAGATGGGGCTCTATACCATGGTCAACTACCTGGTATTTCCCGGGATCAGCGATCAGGAAGCGGAAATTGATGCCATGTTAGGACTGGTGGAGCGGACGCGGCTCAACTTCCTGCACCTCAAGAACCTGTGTATTGACCCTGCGCTCTACCTGGCGGCCATGCCGGAGGAGGAATCGCGCGGCGTGGGCATGAAAAGGATGGCGGATACGCTGAAAAACGCGTGCCCGGATCTGCAGTTCGGCTACTTTAACCAGCCGGTGAGATGAACTGGACTCTAAAGCCCGATGCTTTCCCTGAAGCGCAGGCAATTGGAGCCGCCGTTGTAGTGATCCTCGAAAGTCAGAAGGAAGATGTTGCGGTAGGCCTTTTTCCGGGCGGCAGCCAGGGTCTTGTCCCCGGCGATCACGTGAAGGACCCTGCCGCCATAGGTGACCAGGCCCTTTTCCGGGTCTTCATCGACGCCCGCGAAATAGACGGTTACGCCCCTTTCGAGGTTGTCGAGGCCCAGGACCCGGTGCCCTTTGCCGTAGCGGCCGGGATACCCCTTATTCCACCCCTTAGATGCCTTTGAACGGCCCTCCATGGCGATCACGTCCACGTAGTGCTGGTTGTTCCAAACCTGCTGCATCCGATCCAGGGTGCCATCCCAGACGGCCAGGCCGATCTCGAAGAGATCCGAACTGAGCTTGCGGGCGATGACTTCCCATTCGGGGTCCCCGTGTCTGACGTTGATCTCGAAGACTCCGAGCCGGTCATAGGGGTCGAGATTGAGCCCGAAATAGATGACCCCCTTGTAGGCCCACCCCAAGTCATTGTAAATGGCATTCACCGTGGGGTTGACAATCTCCCTGATGATCCGGTTCACCAGCCAGGGGCTGACCAGCTTGTGAGGACAGTAGCATCCCGTTCCGCCCGTATTCAGGTTTCCCCCGAATTTTTGAATGGATTCTTCGTCTTCCGGATCGAACGCGGGCTTATAGTCCTGGGCGAACATCCTGAGGGGCATACAATGGCTGCCGTCCAGGTATGCGAAGAAGGATATCTCCGTTCCGTACATCCGTTCTTCGATAACCACGCGGTTCCCTGAATCCCCAAATGCCTTCTTGACCATGAGCGTATGGATGGCCGCCTCAGCATCGGGAACATCATCGCACACGATGGCGCCTTTTCCGGCGGCCAGGCCATTGGCCTTCACCACCACCTGGTACCCGATATTCCGGACGTATCGGACGGCCTTTTCAGCATCGTCGAAGACTTGGTATTCGGGTTTGGGGACCCCGATTTTTCTGAGCAGGTCATCGGTGAAGGCGCGATCACTTTCCAGCCGTACATACTCCCTCTTCGGGCCGACCGTACGGATACCCCGCTGGTTCAGGATATCGATCAGGCCTTCGCCCAGGGGGTTTTCTGACCCCACATCCACCAGGTCCACCCGGTTTTCCGTGCAGAAATCCGCAATCTCACCGAACTCCCGCAGGGGAAGTCGTTCGATCACGCCTCTTTTCCCTTTGGGCGTGTGCAGGACGCCGGGATTCCCGGGAGCAAAATAGACCTTTTCCACGTGCTGGCTGTCTCCGTAAGTATCCGCAAGACAGTGATCTCTCCCGCCGGAGCCGTAAACGAGTACCTTCATTTCGCTTCAAACCTCCTGTCAGCCGAGGGGTGCTACTGGTTCAGATTCATCCCCGGCATGCCCGGAATGGACATCTTCTGGTATCCCTGGGGAACCGTGAACAGCGCATTCGACACGGCGGTTTCCTTGATGTTCTTGATTTCCCGGACCATCCGTCCATGCTGACCCTCCACGATCATCCGAATGGGGTATTCCAGTCTGGTGGATACCCACTGGGTCATCTGGGTGCCGGGAGAATCCTTGAACACGAAAAGGTATTTCTTACATTTGTGCCCGTTAACGGTTTCCTCCCCCAGGTATTTCTTGGTGGCCTTCTTCTCCAGCTCTTTTGGATCTACCTGCGGGTTGTCACCCTGCGTCATTTTGGGCAGGTCCATATACATATGCGCATCGGGCATCAGTATCCAGCCGGCCTCCTTGTTCCCGTCGAATATCATGACCTGTTTCTGGCCCATGGCATTCATTTCCTGGCGGTACCTGTGCCCTTTGACGAAAATCTTGCCCTTCATGACCTGGCCTCCGGCGTTGATGGTCATGTCGGCCGTGAATTCTGCTGCCGGACAGGGCATTTCCAGCACGAAAGCAACGAAGAAGACCGCGAGACAGATCATGATCCACCTCACACAGTGCTTTTTGCGCATCTCATCCTCCTTTTCGGGTAAGAAAAATCCTCCGGGCAGCCCGCGTTCGGGAGAAGTTCGCTCGAACTCTCCCTCAGGAGGGTCCGGGGGATGCGGATAATGGCGGGATTATAGGAAACCGGGCATAGGAGGTCAAGCAATGATTGGTTTCAGCCAAGCCCTCAACCTTCGGTGGGCAACCCGGATCGGTTCTTGCCATCCGAGGTCTGGAAGGGGATGCTGCTCAGGGAGGGAGGCTTTGTGATGCCTCCCGCTCTGCAGGAAGAGGTCCGCTTGAACGGTCCTCGATTTTTATTGTCAAATTTTTCGTTTTGGGTTTAAATAAGCAGACACATTCGTTTCGGCTGCCGGGTTCCGGATTTCATACGCTTATGAATGAAGACGGGCGCGGCAGATACCCGTTCGTTCCCATCAATGTATTTGCCGATGGGCACAAGCCAACGCTACCGGTATTCAGAAAATCAGCAAACTTGTCTTTCAGGGAAGGGCCCATGGACTGCAAAAGGAAACCGGGTATCAGGGGCAGGATCCTATGGTTCAGAGGCATTACCTGGGTTTTGGGTGTATGCATTGCCGGCGTACTGGCATTGACCTGGGGATGCTCAGGAGGCGAGGACAAGCCGCCTGAAGGGAAGAACAAGGTGGTGGTTGCCATTAAGAAACCCAAGCCGGAAGCTGCGCCGGAGAAGCAGGCGGAGCCGGCCCCGGCGGCACCACAGAAGCCTGCTGGACTCGTGATTGTCCCGAAAAAGGCAGCAGAGGCATCGCCGGAACAGAGCAGCGCAGAAAAGCAGGCGCCCTCCACACAGGGGTCGGCTGCTCCAGCCGAACCGGCCCCGGCTGCACAACAGGCCGAAGCGCCGTCCCCGCAAAAGCTCGAGGCCTCCAATGAGGAAAAACCCGAAACCCCCGAGGAGGAGAAGCCGAAAGCCCCCAAAGTGGAAAAGGGCTTTGTGCGCGTCGGAAAAGGGGAGAGCCTCAGCGCAGTTGCCGCGCGTAAGGATGTATACGGGGATCCTCTGAGGTGGCCCCGGCTGTATCGCCTCAACCTGGAACACCTGGGCATGATCCGAACATGGAAGGATGTGGAGAAGAAATCTCTTCCGGAAGGAATGTCCCTGCAGTATGCCCGGCCGGCAGGGAAAAAGGGCGCGGAGCCTCCTTTGGAGGGGAAGCCCTGGGTCATCACTGTACTGTCCCTGCAAAGCCCGGGAAAACTTGCGGCCCCGGCCATAAAACTGGTGCAGAACGGATACCTCGTCTACATCACGAGAGCCGTGGTCAAGGGGACAGACTGGCTGAGGCTGCGCGTGGGCTTTTACGGGAGCAAGGCCGAGGCCATGGCCGCCAGGAAGAAGATCCTGGAGATCCTGGGGAAGGATGATTCATGGGTCGCGCGGGCCGGAAAGAGCGAGCTTGAGGACTTTGGCGACAGGTGATCCGATCTCTGCGGAAAAAGGAGCCATGAAAGGGAAAGACATCATCGTGGGGGTGACCGGGGGAATCGCAGCCTACAAGGCAGCCGAACTGGTTCGACTTCTGGTCAGGGAAGAAGCACAGGTGCGCGTGGCCATGACTGCCCACGCAGCGAATTTCGTTTCCCCGCTTACGTTTGAGGCCCTTTCCGGCAATCGGGTGATCCGGCGCATGTTCGATGAGGGCGCCGGCGCCATGGACCACATCGCCTGGGGGCAGGATTCGGACCTGATTATTATCGCCCCGGCGACTGCCAACTTTATCGCAAAAATGGCTTCCGGTATCGGGGATGATTTCCTTTCCACCATGATACTGGCGGCCACTGCCGGAATCCTGGTATGCCCCGCCATGAATACCAGGATGTATGAAAACTCCGCAACCCAGGACAACCTGGCCCTCCTGCGAAGACGCGGGATACGCGTCATCGAGCCGGAGAGCGGACAACTGGCCTGCCGGTACGAGGGCCCGGGCAGGCTGCCGGAACCCCCGGAGATAGTGGAGGAGGCAAGACATGTCCTGGCGAAGCAGGATCTTGCAGGGCTTCGCATCCTGGTGACCGCCGGCCCGACCCACGAACCCATGGACCCGGTGCGGTACATTTCCAACAGGTCGACCGGGAAGATGGGATACGCGCTCGCAAGGGTGGGAAGGATCCGCGGTGCATCCGTGAGACTGGTGAGCGGACCCACATTCCTTGATCTCCCGCGCGGTGTCGAACTCGAACCGGTAAGCACTGCCGGGGAGATGCGGCAGGCTGTTTTGAGGCACTTTCCCGATTGCGATATCGTCGTGATGGCGGCCGCCGTGTCCGACTACCGGCCGCACTCCACCGAAGATCAGAAGATGAAGAAGGGTCCGGAGACCTTGACCCTGGAGCTGGACAGGAACCCCGACATCCTGGCTGAACTCGGCCAATCCAGGAAAGGAAAGAGCTGTGTGCTCGTGGGGTTCGCGGCCGAGACGGAACAGCTTCTTGCCCATGCCGGGAAAAAATTGCAGGAGAAGAACCTGGATATGATCGTCGCGAATGACGTTTCGAGAGAGGATGCCGGATTTGCGGTCGATACCAATGAAGTGAAGATTCTTTTCAGGGACGGACAGGTTGAACATCTCCCTCTCATGGGAAAAGAAGACGTGGCCGGCCTGGTGCTTGATTGGGCAAAAACCTTATGGAATCGTCATGCCGCCGGGGAAAAATGAGTTTCACCACATAGTCTCCCAGATGAAGGAGTGGCTGGGAGTATACCAGGAGATGGGCTTTGATCCCCCTCCAGTTCCAGTACGAAAACCGGGTCCTGCAGACGAAACAAAAGGCGAAGGCGCGAGGAAAGAGAGCAGGCGTGGCATCGAGACACTCGAAGCCCTTCGGGGATTTATCGGAGATTGCAGGCGCTGCCGGCTCCATCTTGAGCGCAGGGAACTCGTCTTCGGCAAAGGCAGCCCGCGCGCTCGGCTTGTCTTCGTAGGAGAAGGTCCCGGAAAGGAAGAGGATATTGCAGGAGAGCCGTTTGTCGGCGAGGCAGGCAGGTTGCTTACCCGGATCATCGAAAACGGCATGGGCCTGCGGCGCCGGGACGTGTATATCTGCAACGTGGTCAAATGCCGTCCACCAGGGAACAGGGACCCGGAAAAAGACGAGGTGGAAACCTGCCTCCCCTTCCTCGAACAGCAGCTCCGGATCATCGCACCGGAGGTGATCTGCACCCTTGGACGCGTGGCCTCCCAGACCCTTTTGGGGGATGAGTTCAGGATCACGAGAGACCGCGGCACATGGCGCTCGTACAAGGGGGTCCCCCTGATGCCCACGTTCCATCCAGCGTATGTCCTGAGAAATCCGGACGCCAGACGTCCCGTGTGGGAGGACGTGAAGGAAATCATGCGGCGCCTGGGTATGGAGGTCAGGAGAAATGGCTGAAAACCGGATACGCCTCTCCTTGTGCGCGGCATGCGCCCTCGCCCTTTTTGCTTGCATTGTTCTTTTCTCGGACCCGGGAAGGGCCGCGGCAGCGAACCAGGCGCTGATCATTGAGCTGGAAGGATCCATTAATCCCGGCACTGCCCTTTACGTGACCAAGGGACTGCAGAAAGCAGAGAAGATGGGCGCCCGGGTGGCAATCCTTCGCCTCGATACCCCGGGCGGACTGGGCTCATCCATGCGGACGATCATAAAGGCAATCCTGAACTCGTCTGTTCCCGTGGCGGTGTGGGTCGGGCCCAGGGGCGCAGGGGCCGCTTCGGCGGGTGTCATGGTTACGATCGCAGCTAATGTGGCAGCCATGGCGCCCGGCACGAACATCGGCGCTGCCCACCCTGTGACCGCGGGAGGAAAAGATATCGGGAAAACCATGAACGAGAAAGTTGTCAATGACATGGTCTCCTACGCGCGGGGAATCGCCAAGCAGAGAGGCAGAAACGAGGAATGGGTGGAAAAGGCCATCCGGGAAAGCGTCTCCATCACGGCAGAAGAAGCGGTAAAAAAGCATGTTGTTGATTTCATAGCCAAAGACATTGACGAACTTCTCAAGAAGATGGACGGGCGGACAGTGACCGTAAAAGGGAAGGAAGTTGTACTGAAAACAGCCGGTCTCAAAAAAGTGTATTATCATCAGAGCTTCCGCGATCGCGTTCTCGAGACCATCAGCGATCCCAACATTGCCTATATCCTGATGATGATTGGACTGGCCGGGCTCTATTTTGAGCTTGCCCATCCCGGGGCCATTTTCCCCGGAGTTGTCGGCGGGATCTCTCTGATTCTTGCCTTCTATTCATTCCAGACCCTCCCGGTGAACTATGCGGGACTCCTTCTTATCGTGCTGGCCATCATCTTTTTCATCGCAGAAATAAAGGTAGCGAGTTACGGCATGCTGTCCCTGGGCGGCCTGATTTCCCTGGTTCTCGGATCCATTATGCTCTTCGACAACATGCGGGTATCATTGCAGTTGATGATGCCCACCATTGCCCTGATCGGGGGGTTTTTTGTGGTGGTCGCCGGGTTGGCTTTCAGGGCCTATCGGAGTAAACCGAAGAGCGGAACGGACGGCCTTATCGGCGAGGTCGGACTCGTCAAGAAGAAGATAGACCCCGAAGGGCTGATTTTCGTTCATGGCGAGTACTGGCGGGCGATTGCAGATAGTCCCATCGAGCCGGACGAGTCGGTGGAAGTGATTGGAATGGACGGGCTTATCCTGAAAGTTCAGGAGAAGAACGATGATGTCAAATGATTGAATCCGGCTGTCCGCTTGCGGCGGGCATGTCGGGCAAGGGAGGACAGCATGTTTTATATACTAGCAGTTGTTTTGATCGTGCTCTTTTTGGCCTCTGCCATCAAGATCCTAAAGGAATACGAACGTGGTGTCATTTTCCGTCTCGGGCGTGTCATTCAGACAAAAGGACCGGGAGTGATCATCCTCATCCCGGTAGTGGATAGGATGGTCAAGGTGAGCCTGCGCCTGGTGG
>CAZEGG010000113.1:0-9642 GCA_964511755.1 uncultured Desulfobacteraceae bacterium
ATCGGTCTCGTAAAGGTCCGACTTTACCTGCCTTTTTCTTCCGAACATTTTTTCCAGGCGCTTCCTGCTTCTGCGCAGAGAATCGCCGTGCTCGATCGGACGAAGGCCCCGGGGTCTCTCGGAGAGCCGCTCTACCAGGATGTGTGCACCGCATTCCAGGAACGAAAGGAGTCGCCCGTTATCGTGGGGGGACGCTACGGTCTCGGGAGCAAGGATTTTACACCGACCATGGTCAAAGCGGTCTTTGACAACCTCCGCGGCCGGGAGCCGAAAAATCACTTCACGGTGGGCATAAAGGATGATGTCACCTACACCTCCCTTGCGCTGGGAGAAGAAATCCAACCGTCACCCGAAGGTACCGTCAGGTGTAAATTTTGGGGACTCGGAGCAGACGGCACCGTGGGCGCGAATAAGAACGCCATCAAAATTATCGGTGAAAATACCGATATGTTCGCCCAGGCCTATTTTGCCTATGACGCAAAGAAATCCGGTGGCATCACCATGTCGCACCTGCGGTTTTCCCCCCACAGGATACAGTCGCCGTACCTGCTGACCGAATCGGACTTCATTGCCTGTCATAATCCCCAGTTCGTACACCAGTACCACGTGCTCGAAGGCATCAAGAAAGGCGGCGCGTTTCTGTTAAACTCCCCCTGGGCGCTGGAAGACCTGGAACGAGAACTGCCTGCGCACATGAAGCGCACCATTGCCATCAAAAAGCTGGACTTTTACAATATCGATGCGGTGAAGATCGCTGGGGAACTCGGCCTGGGCGGACGCATCAATATGATCATGCAGGCCGCATTTTTCAAGATCGCGGATGTTATCCCCCCAGAACAGGCGTTCGATTACATGAAGGATGCGATACGCAAGACATACGGGAAAAAGGGAGATAAAGTAGTTCAGATGAATATGGATGCGGTAGACAGGGCGGCAGGGGCGCTTGAGAAGATAGAGGTGCCCGAAGCCTGGGCCGCAGCGGGCCGGGACGAATACAAGCAGGGAGATGAACCCGAGTTTGTGCAGGAAGTCATGCGCCCCATGCTGGCACAGCAGGGAGACAAATTGCCCGTCAGCGCCTTCAGCCCGGACGGCATTTTCCCGACGGCCACAACGCAATATGAAAAACGCGGAATCGCCATCAATGTGCCTGAATGGATCCCTGAAAACTGCATCCAGTGCAACCAGTGCGCTTTCGTGTGTCCCCATGCGGTTATCCGTCCCGTCCTTGCCACTGAAGAAGAACTTGGAGGGGCGCCGAAGAACTTCGAAGCCCTCGAAGCGAAGGGAAAGGAACTGAAAGGGATGCGGTTCAGAATCCAGGTAAGCCCTCTTGACTGCACCGGCTGCGGCAATTGCGCTGATGTTTGTCCGGCCAAAGAAAAGGCACTGATCATGAGACCCCTGGCCTCACAAATTGAAATACAGGTCCCCAATCACAAGTTTTCGACCATTGTCCCGGTCCACGATGACCTGATGCCGGTGACCTCGGTCAAAGGCAGCCAGTTCCGGCGCCCCCTCTTTGAGTTCTCCGGTTCGTGTCCGGGCTGCGGGGAAACGTCTTACATCAAGGTGATCACCCAGCTCTTCGGAGATCGGATGATCATCGCGAATGCCACCGGCTGTTCGTCTATTTATGGAGGCTCCACCCCGAGCTGTCCTTACACCGTGAACGAAGAGGGGAACGGCCCTGCGTGGGCCAATTCTCTTTTCGAAGACAATGCGGAGTACGGCTACGGGATCCATCTCGGTGTCTCCCAAAGGCGCCAGAGGCTTGCCGACCTCGTGGAAGGAGCCCTGAAAAAACCCATGTCTGAAGACCTCAGGAAGTCCATGGAAGGATGGCTCGAAAACATGGAGGACGGCGAAAGATCCAAGGTCTTCGGAAAACAGGTTGAAGAACTGATTCAGGTCGAGTGCGCCAATCCTGACGCCGAGATAAACCCCGTTTTTTTTGACATCCTGGAAAGGAGCGATTACCTCACCAAGAAATCTATCTGGATTTTCGGCGGAGACGGGTGGGCGTACGATATCGGCTACGGAGGCCTGGATCACGTGCTCGCCATGGGCCAGGATGTGAATGTGCTTGTGCTGGATACGGAGGTGTATTCCAATACCGGAGGTCAGTCTTCCAAGGCAACACCCACCGGTGCCGTGGCCAAGTTCGCCGCCAGCGGAAAACCCACCCGCAAGAAAGATCTCGGCCTGATGGCCACGACCTACACCTACGTCTATGTGGCCTCGGTGGCCATGGGAGCCAACAAAAACCAGCTCATGAAAGCCCTCGTGGAGGCAGAGGGTTATCACGGTCCGTCACTCATCATTGCCTATGCACCCTGTATCAATCACGGGATCAACATGAGCAGGAGCCAGGCGGAAGAAAAGAAGGCGGTGGAAACCGGATACTGGCCGCTCTACCGGTACGACCCCCGACTGAAAGACGAGGGAAAAAACCCCTTCATCCTGGATTCCAAAGACCCGAAGGGAGATTTCGAGGACTTTCTTATGGGTGAAGTCCGTTATTCCAGTCTTACCAGGAGCTTCCCGGATCAGGCAGAGCGACTTTTTCAAAAGGCCCAGGCCGACATGAAAGAGCGGTATGAGCATTATAAACAGATGGCCGGCCAGGCGGATTAAGATACGGGGAGGACGACTTTTTTCAGCCGTTTCAGTTCTTCCTCGCAGGTGAGGTCATAATGAATAGGGGTGATGGAAACCCATTTTTTCCGGAGGGCGAGACCATCCGTGCCAAGGGTCCCGTTGTCCACCGGCGTTTCTCCTGAAAGCCAGTAGTAGACATTGCCCCTCGGGTCTACGCGGCGTTCATACCTTTCTTCATACCGGGACATCCCCTGCCTGGTGAAACGCACTCCTTTGATCTCCCCTGAAGGGACGGCGGGGATATTCACGTTCAGGGCGGTTCCGGCCCTGAGGCCGGTGCGGCCCAGGAATCGGACGATCTCCCTGCTGAAGCGGGCCGCAAAGGCAAAGTCCGGGTTTTCACGGGTATCAAGCGAGATAGCTGCCGAGCTGATTCCCATGAATGCCCCCTCTGTTGCCGCCGAGACCGTTCCTGAATAGAGGATATCAACGCCCACATTTGCCCCCAGATTTATGCCCGAGAGGATAATATCGGGAGGGACTTCCAGGAGTTCCTGGAGCGCTATTTTTACGCAATCAGCAGGTGTGCCGGAAACGGCATATCCGTAGAATCGGCTGTTTTGTCTCACTTTTTTCACTCGCAAAGGCATCGAAAGGCTGATGGCATGGCCGACCGCGCTCATTTCCACTTCCGGGGCCACAATATTCAGGTGGAAATCTTTGGAAAGGGCCAGGTACAATGCTTGCAATCCCGGAGCATGGATTCCATCATCGTTGGTCAGAAGAATTCTCATTGCTTCAATTATCGCTCTCCTGTATATTCACCTTGACAGGTGCACCTGCTAATTATTAATACCATGCAAAAAAAGTCAAACCGTAAGTGTCAATAAGGGCTTGATCCGTATCCAGCGGGAGAGATGAAATGGAAAAGAGTGTAGCGAGGGGGTCAAAACGCGTGTGGTGGTGGTTGCTGCTTTTTCTGGTTCTTGGCGCCCTCATCGGGTACCTGCTGAGAGGGGACCTCGGAAAGGAATCCGAAAAGGCTACACTCCCCGAAAAAACTCTGTCGGCGTCTGAAAAAGCAGCCTCTCCCGAAAAAGGCCCTGAAACCGCTCCCCAAGAAGCGCAGGCTCCTGGAGAGTCTCCAATGAAAGCGGAAACCCCGGCGAACCCGGTGGTAAAAAAACCGGTTCCGGCGGTTGAAATGAGCCTGACGGAATTCTTCGATTATCTTGACCAGCAGCCGTCTATCCGCCATCTTAACCTGGGCAGCGGGACCAAGGAAAGGTTCAAGATCATCCTCAAGGAGCTGTCGTCCCATCTCCCGGTCCCGGCCGGTGAGGGCATAGATCCGAGGATACTCACCGCCAATGTGTACTACTTTTTCAGGACACTTCACCAGAAAGACATTCGGCTTATCAAAGAAACTATCCGTCTCGAACGGGACAATATGGAGATGGATCTGCGCATGTTTTTCAGATGGTTCATGGAGGGAGAAGGCGACCCTGAATTGGATGCCCTCAGACCCGGCCTCAACATAGCCTATCCATATGCGGGATTTTTGCTGAACACCATCGGCGGCAGAGCGTATCTCCTGAGAAGGCCTTCCACGGTACGGGTTCTCCTGACCTACTATTCCCTCCTGATCGTGTATCAGGCGGACAAACAGGGTAAGAATACCTACGGCATTGATATCTATCCCTATATCCGGGCCTTGAGCGACGAGATGACTCACTATCCGGATTTGCAGTATCAGCAGGAGTATCTGGAAAAACTCGATCAAATCAGGGAATATTACGTCAACAAGAGATAGGTCTTATCGTATCGCTTCAGGGTCTCCGCATCCTTTTTCCTTCATGGAAAAAATGGAGTCTTGATGCGTCGAAGGCCAGGTAGACGTTCTCGCCATGTTCCATCGCCACCTCTTTTCCAGCTCTTGCCGTGAAGCTCGTTGATCCGACGCGGACATGAACATATTTTTCCGGGCCCACATTGGTTATCATCTCCACTGTCGCCCTGAGACCCCTCTCGGGTTTCCGGTTCACGGTTATGTCCTCGGGGCGGACGCCTATTTCCAGCTCACTGTTCCCGAAATCCAGATCATCAAGAACAGTGTCAAGCGTAAAATCTCCGGTTTCAAGAATGAATCGTCCCTGCTTTTTTCGTACTGTACCCGTAAACAGGTTGATACCGGGAGAACCGATAAATCTGGCCACAAATGTATCCGCGGGTCTGTTGTAGATAATTTCGGGCCGGTCTATCTGATGGATCTTTCCCTCTCGCATGACGACCACTTTGTCGCCGAGGGTCATGGCCTCCACCTGGTCATGGGTTACGTAAAGCGTCGTGGTTTGTATCTGCGTATGCAGCCTCTTGAGCTCCAGCCGGACGTTGACCCGCAAACGTGCGTCCAAATTGCTCAAAGGCTCGTCGAGAAGAAATATTTTAGGGCGCCTTACCAAGGCTCTGCCCATGGCCACCCGCTGCCTCTGTCCTCCGGAGAGTTCCCTCGGTCTTCTGTCCAGCAATTCCGTGATGCCCAAAAGGTTTGCGGTCTCCTTTGTTTTTTCTTTGATCACTGCTTTGGACACGCCGCGCATCCGAAGACCGAAACCCAGGTTCTGGGCCACGGTCATATGGGGGTAGAGTGCATAGTTTTGGAAGACCATCGCAACATCCCGCTCTCTCGGGCTGCGACTCTCCACGGGTCGGCCGTCAATCAGCACGGAGCCTTCGTCCTGAGGCGTCAAGCCGGCCACGATTTCCAAAAGTGTACTCTTGCCGCAGCCTGACGGACCAAGAAGAACGCAGAATTCGCCGTCTTCCACATCAAAATTTATGCGGGAAAGCGCGGCCACCTTGCCGAAACGTTTGCTGATATTCTTGATTCTCAGTGAGGCCATTTTCTTACCCTTTGATGGCGCCTGCGGACAAGCCTGTTACAATTCGTTTCTGGAAAAGCAGGACCATGACGACCAACGGCGCTGTTGTAATCAAAGATGCAGCGGCTATCGCGCCCCACGGTATGGTATGCTCTCCCTGAAACAGGGCAATTCCTACAGGCATGGTCTGTCTCGCCGGGTCGGTCATGATGAGGAGAGCCAGGAAAAATTCATTCCAGGCGTAAATAAAGCACAGGATTGACGCCGTAAACAGCCCTGGAGTCGAGAGAGGAAGCACCACACGGACAAACGTTCCAAACCTGCTGCACCCGTCCACTAAGCTCGCAGACTCGATCTCCCGCGGAATCTCACGAAAGAAGACCGTCAGGATCCAGATGGCAAGGGGGAGCGTGAGCGCCACATAGGGGAGTACGAGGCCTTGATACGTATTGAGCCATCCCATGAGTTGGAGAAACCGCCAGATCGGGCCGGCTATGGCGATCTGCGGGAACATGGCACATGCGAGGATTCCCATAAGGATAAGGGCGGCCCACTTTTTTTTCAATCGGGCCAGGGCATACCCGCTGAAAGCGCCCAGACAGATGGTGACCAGCGTGGTGGAACCCGCAACGATTACAGAGTTGAAGAGATAGTGCATGACGCCGTAGTTCATCAGGGCGGAGTGGAAAAATTCCAACGAAAAACTTGGCCACCATTGGGGCGGAATAGCGGTTATCTGCGTCTGTGTCTTAAAAGCCGACGAGACGAATAACAGGAAAGGAACCAGGGAGAAAGCGAGGGTAAAAAAGACCCCGATGATAAAAGCGGTTCTACTGAAAAAACGCTTGCTCATAGGGAAGCCTCCAGCAGGCGGCTTCCGACGGACCGCACGTATATGATTGACAGGATCAACACCATGATGAAGATGCATACTGATATGGCCGATCCGTATCCCATCCATCCTTCCACGAACATCTTCTTGTACCCGTAGAGTTGGAGTACATTGGTCGCATCTGCAGGTCCGCCCTGCGTCATCACGAAGGCCAGGTCAAATACCCGGAAGGCATCTATGGTGCGAAAGAGAAGGGCAATGAGCAGTGCCGGCCGGATAAGAGGCCAGGTAATATGCCGGAACCTCCGCCAGAGGCCCGCCCCGTCCACTCTGGCCGCCTGATAGAGTTCTTCCGGGATGATCTGCAGGCCGGCCAGGATTAATAGGGCGGCAAAGGAAGAGGTTTTCCAGATATCTGCGATGATAATGGCGGAAAGCGCGGTGCCGGGGAGGGCCAGCCAGGGAATATAGCGGGCGGTATCGGCTCCGAACACGGCATAGTTGATCATTCCATACGCGTCGTTGAATAAGAATCGCCACATCTGCGCAGAAACCACTGTGGGGATCGCCCACGGTATCAGCACACAGGCCCTGAGCATTCCTCGACCGGGAAAGCGGTGGTTGATCAAAAGGGCCATGAGAAGACCGATCAATAGTTCAAAAAACGTCGTGAATGCGACAAAAATGACCGTGATCCAAAAGGAGTGCCTGGCTACTGAATCCCTGAACAGTTCTTTATAGTTTTCGAGACCCACAAAATGGCTGCCCAGCTGGGGCAATCCGATAATGATTCGATGCAGGCTTGCAAAGAAGGAAGAGATGATGGGCGCTACAATGAAAACGAGGAGCACGAGTATGACCGGCGACAGAAAAGCCAGATAGAGTCTCTGGTCCCTCGGGTTCATTACTTGATCATGGCTCCCAGTTCGAGCAGTTTCTCGATTCTCGCCGATGCATTCTTTGCGAGCTTTGAGATGTCGGAGTCTTTATTCACGATGGCTTCGCTGAAAAAACGCTGGAGTTCCTGGCTGATCATGGGATAGACAGGGGAAAGGGGCCGGGGTCTTGCCCTCTTGAAGGCCGGCAAAAAGGCCTTCAGATGGGGCATTCTGTTCTCAACATCGGAATCGAAGTAAACCGACCTCCGCGTTGGAGCAAGCCCCGCTTCCAGGGCCAGGGTCTTCTGGGCCCGATATGAGGTCATATACTGAACGAATCGCCAGGCCTCTTGAGGATGCCTGGACAACCTGTTGATCCCGAATTGCCAGCCGCCCAGGACAGAAGCGGAATCGTGGCCTGCAAAGGCGGGAAGCTTTCCGACGCCGACCTTTCCTGCAATCTTCGATTTTTGTGGATTGTTCGCTATGGACCACGCGTAGGGCCAGTTACGATGAAATATCGCTTTCCCCTGGATGAAAAGATCCAGGGACTCCGGCTCTTCATAATTTATCACGCCCTCGGGGGCAGCCTTTCCGATAATCTGATCCCGCACAAACGAAATGGCATGGATAACCTCGGGACGATCCAGAGTGGGGCGATCCGTCTTTTGATCGATGACCGACCCTCCGTTGGACCATATGAACTCCAGCATGTCGCAAACCAGGCCTTCGTACTGCTTGAATTGGCCGGAATAGATGTGGAGGGTCCTGTCTTTTTCCCTCGCAACAATCGTCTGTCCCTGGTCGATCATCTCCTGCCAGGTACGGGGAGGCTTGAAGTGATATTTCCGGACGAGGTCTTTGCGAAAATAGAAGAGCCCGGCCCCGAGAAAACAAGGAACCCCGTAAATCCTTCCTTTGTAACTGTTTGCCGCAATGGGTCCGTGAAGGAACTTTTCCTGCTCCTGGACCGGGAACAGGGGCGTAAGATCCTTGCACCACCCGGCATTGGCAAATTCGGGTGGCCAGATTACATCCATGAAGAAGACATCCAGATTGGTGTCTTTGTTCTTGAGCCGCTGGGTCACGATGGCATGGTACTGGGTGGAAGAGTGCGGCCCCACCTGGAATTTGATGCGGATTTCCGGGTTCAGATGCTCGAACTCCTTCACCAGCTTATGCCACACCTCAGGCTGGTTCGGTTTCCACGTGAGAAACACCAGCGTTGTCGGCTCCCCTGCAAATGAATACGGGGACCAGCATCCCAGCAGGCAAACAGCGAAGAGAAAGATCCACTTTTTACTGAAGGTTTTCATACGGGGCCTTCCTTTGTCTTGAACAAAATCAGCCTGCTTCTGCATACCTCTTGTCCACGCTCTCTTTGGGCAGGGTCGTAAAATCCTGTTTGTGGCGATT
Organism: uncultured Desulfobacteraceae bacterium; assembly: GCA_964511755.1. GTDB lineage: Bacteria > Desulfobacterota > DSM-4660 > Desulfatiglandales > Desulfatiglandaceae > B46-G9. Next base: position 8,610 of record CAZEGG010000113.1, read on the forward strand.
GACGATTTCACGGTAAAGAAGGGGTTTCCTGTAGGGATATATCTGTTCCTGATCACGCCATCTCTGGACCTTCCTCAGGTCAATATCGGCTTCAATGAACGTTTCTCCGGAGCCTGCTTTGACAACGGTCTCACCCATGGGATCAAAGACAGCACTGTGACCGGAAAAAAAGGGGCCCGGCCTGTTGGCGTAAATCACGAAGACCTGATTATTGATGGCGGCCCCCGCAAAGCGCCGCCACATATATTCCACCGGGAAGGGTTTCGGAACTGCCGAAATATTGACGATGATTTCAGCCCCTTTCAGAGCCAAAACCCTCCACACCTCCGAAAATGCGGCATCGAAGCATATGGTTATGCCGATTTTTCCAAAAGGAGAATCGAAAATAACGAGCTTTCTGCCTGGCACAAAATTTTCCGTCCAGTGCACATGCGTTTTTGTGTAGCTCTTGGTCCCGTCCTTGTCTATGTAAGTGGCCAGGTTGAAATACCTTTCCCCCCACCTTTTCACCTCTCCGATAATGACCCTGGCTTTTTCTTTGCTCACGAATTGATAGAGTTCCCTGGATACCGCTCTGTATTTGGCCTCCATCTTCCTGTATAAGAAACCTTCCGGTTTTTCAAAGGACGGATGACCGTGCAGGATCAATTCAGGAAAGACGATCAGGTCACATGATTTGTGGTCTTTGATGATGTCTTTTATTCTTTCAACGTGTCTTTCCACATCAGGGGAGTGATAGTTTATTTGCGCGATGCATGCTTTCAACTTTGTTTTCTTTTTCATGTTCAAATGGTACTCCCACTTCACGTTCACGATGAGGCGGATATCCGGAAACCTTCAATCGAAACCGGCCACAGTCCCTCAAAGGTCACCACAGGGCACCCTCCTGAATCGGCTTAGGCTGCCAGAAACGGGGGGATGTATTTTTTTTGAATGTTTTCTTCTATACGTTGCAGGTAAGACCGAGTGAAGTCATTGCCGTAGATATCATCCCCGTACCGGTAGAGACTGCCCTTATCCTTTCTCAGATTTT
>CAZEGG010000114.1:0-9630 GCA_964511755.1 uncultured Desulfobacteraceae bacterium
ATTTGACCTCTGCTCCGCCTATCATCAAACGCCCCACGTTGACCGGATGAAAACCATCTACATCCTTGTCTGGGTCTATCGCATTCAGGACCTTCTTCTCGTCAATATGCTTGGGCAGAGGCAATTGAACGAGAATGCCGTGAATATTCTCATCGGTATTGTATTTATCAATCAGGGCCAGCAGATCTTTCTCGGAAATATCCTCCGGCTGGTTGTCCTGGATCTCATGGAACCCTAACCGGTTTGCCGTCTTTATCTTCAACGTGACATACGACACGGAAGCAGGGTTTTCTCCCACCAGAATGGTGACCAGGCCGGGCACCTTCCCATGCTTTTCCTCTATCTGTTTGACTTCCTCCTCGATCTCATTGAGGATCTCTTCCCGTATTTCCGTTCCTTTTATCAATTTCGCGGTCATTTTATTTCTCCTTTCCTTATGGTTTCTCACGTTCTGTGCCCTCTCAGGGCCTGCACAACTTCTTACGGAGACAGCGGTTTTGGATATCACAAATTGTGCCGAAGATCAAACCTTTTATCCCACAGTGTTCAGTCAGGGTAAAGGTTTTCACTTGACCACCTGACTCCGCTTCCCTTAGAAATAAAGAGAGCGGCAGCGCAAAGAGAGGAATTCCAGTGAATCCCTGTGGAGTCATTACCTTTACAAGCGATTTTGGGCTTGAGGATGCCTACGTCGGCATCGTGAAGGGAGTCATCCTGGGAATCAACCCGCAGGCGCGCATCGTGGATATCACTCACCAGATCCCCCATGGGTCGATCTCCGATGCAGCGTTTGTCTTGCAGGACGCCTGCGGGTTCTTCCCGGAGGGCACCGTACACCTTGCTGTGATTGACCCTGGTGTGGGCACTGTCAGAAGGTCCCTCGCTATTCAGACAGAACACTATTCTTTTGTAGGCCCGGACAACGGCCTGTTCTGGCCGATCATTGAACGGTATTCGTCATCCAGGATGGTATCCCTCGAGGAAGAACGATACTTCCGCTCTGAAATTAGTGATACCTTCCACGGGAGGGATATCTTCGCACCAGTCGCTGCGCATCTGTCGGCCGGACTGGCCCTCCATCTTCTGGGCCCCAAGATCTCCAACCCGACACCTCTTGCTCGCCCGCATCCTGAAATACGGAATGACCGATTGCTGGGGCGGGTAATCCGGGTCGATCACTTCGGCAATCTCATTACCAACATCGATAAAAAGACTCTTGAAGGTTTTCTTGGAAATGAAGAAGCGCTCATCCGGATCGGGAAACTTCAAATCACGGGCCTTGGAAGGATCTACGAGGACGCGGCGCCGGGCGGAGTTATCGCCCTCGTGGGAAGCGCGGGCCTTCTGGAAGTCGCGGTGTGCCTCGGCCGCGCCGATGACCTGGATGGACTTAAAGCGGATGAATCTTTCAGCAGAGAGGTGACAATTACTCGGAGCGGTCTCACTGCCTGACCTCGGCGTGGCGGTCTATGCAAGGCGGCTGAAGAGCTTGTGTCCATCCACAAATAGAATTGGGCACTAGCGGGTTTCATCTCCTGCTGTGCTGCGGAGAAAACCCTTGCCAACAGAGACGGATACAATGTATAAGACCATCGGAGAAATATGCCCTGAGCGTTGAAGAAATTGCTTCGACCTCGAGCCTCACGTATCTTATGTCAAAGGACAGGAGGAATTAAGAATGGCAAGAATAGTAAAATGTGGCTTGATCCAGACCAAGTGTGAACTCTCCGGGAATGAATCCGTGGAGAAACTCAAGGAACATATGCTGGAAAAAAACATGAAACTGGTGGATGATGCCGGCAAGAAAGGTGTCAAGATCCTCTGTCTGCAGGAAATCTTCTACGGACCCTATTTTCCTGCCGAACAGGAGGCCAAGTGGTACGAGGCCACTGAAAAGATCCCGGAAGGCCCGACCATAAAGCTCATGCAGGAGAAGGCGGACAAATACGGCATGGTACTGATCGTTCCCATCTATGAAGAGGAGATCACCGGCGTCTACTACAACACCGCCGCGGTGATTGATGCGGATGGAACGTATCTGGGGAAATACCGGAAAAATCACATCCCCCATACGCACCCAGGATTCTGGGAAAAGTTCTATTTTAAGCCCGGAAATCTCGGGTATCCTGTGTTCAAGACTTCCTACGCCGACGTCGGCGTCTATATCTGTTATGACCGACACTTTCCCGAAGGCGCGAGGATCCTGGGCTTGAACGGGGCTGAAATCATCTTCAACCCTTCCGCCACGGTGGCAGGTCTTTCCGAATACCTTTGGAAGTTGGAGCAGCCCGCCCATGCCGTGGCCAACGGATATTTCGTCGGCGCCATCAACCGAGTCGGACACGAACAGCCCTGGGACATTGGAGAGTTTTACGGCACCAGCTATTTTTGCGATCCCAGGGGACAGATCATCGCAGAGGCCTCAAGAGACAAAGATGAACTCGTGGTTGCGGACCTGGATTTTGATATGATTCGGGAAGTCAGGAATGTCTGGCAATTCTATCGAGACCGCAGGCCCGAAACCTATGATGAAATGGTCGACCTCCTTCCATGAACCATTTTGCACACAGAGGAGAAGCTCCCATGGCTGAAACAGAGAGAAATATAAGAGAATTTACCGCTCATTCCTTCGGCACCTGGAACCGTCAGAAGGCATGGACAACCCCCCTGCTCATCAAAGATGCCGAAGGGGTCTTCATGTATGACGACAAGGGAAAATCATATATTGATTTTTCATCGCAGCTGATGTGCTCCAACCTCGGACACAAGAACAAGGCCATTATCGAGGCTATCGTCAAACAGGCTCAAGAACTGCCATACGTTGCCCCGGGCTTCGCGAACGAGGCCTCGATCCGGGCGGTGGAAGCACTCCGTTCAGTGATGCCGAAGGGCCTTGAAAAATTCTTTTTTTCCACCAGCGGCACCGAAGCAAACGAGGCCGCCCTCAAGATGGTCAGACAGTCGAAATTCCCGGCATACAAAGTCATCTCACGATACCACTCCTACCACGGCGCTACTACCGCGAGTGCCACGTTTACCGGAGACCCGAGGCGGTGGTTCGCGGAACAGGCCAGGTGTACGGTCCAGGGCGTTCGCTTCGCTCCCGATTGCTACTGCTACCGCTGTCCATTCGCCCTTGAATATCCGTCCTGCAACGTCCAGTGCGCGCGATATCTGGACTATATGTTCAAGGAGGAAGGCAACGTGGCTGCCATGATCGTGGAGCCCGTTGTCGGGACCAACGGGCGCCTCGTGCCGCCACCGGAGTATTTTCCTCTGGTGCGGAAGATCTGCGATGAAAACGGCGTCCTTCTTGTGGCAGACGAAGTGATGACCGGCTGGTTCAGGACCGGTAAGGCGTTTGCCATGGAGAACTGGGGAATAACCCCGGACATCCTCACCACTGCCAAGGGAGCTACCGGGGCCTATACACCGGCGGGAATCACTGCTGCGACAGGTACAGTGGCCGGATTCTTCGAAGAAGAGCTCTTTTGCCACGGACATACGTACGCATTCCATCCCATTGCCCTGTGTGCGATTCCAGCCGCCATATCGGAATACAAAAAATTGATGGCGTCCGGGCTTCCCCGGAAGACCGCCGCGTACCTGAAACAGAAATTGTACGAACTGGCCGACCGCCATGAATGTATCGGCGATGTGCGCGGGATAGGCCATTTCTGGGCCCTCGAGATCGTGAAAAACCGGCAGACCAGGGAGCCGTTCAATGTGAAAGCGGAAAAGTTTGCCGGCGGTCCTCTCATGACCGGACAGATAGCGGCAGACGCCATGCGGAACGGTCTCTATATGGCGGCCTGGTACGATACCCTGGTCATCGCGCCTCCCCTGGTAATCACCGAAGAAGAGATAGACCAGGCCCTGGAGATCCTCGACGGCTCCCTCAAGATCGGCGACAAGGAGGCGGTGAGGACAGGGATCCCCGCTTCCAGGAGTTCGGAATTCGTTCGAACGACGGGATGATCGGAGTACACCCATCAGGCAATGCGGCCGCTCCGTCACTTGACCGCTTGACCGTTTTGGTCAATAAAGGAGACCTTTTATATGGGAAATCAGCAGGATGTAGATTTGAGTGTAGACTTTTGCGGGGTGAGGTTCCTCAACCCCTTTGTCCTGGCTTCTGCCCCTCCCGCCACCACGGGGAGCATGATGGGCAGGGCATTCAAGGCAGGATGGGCAGGAGCGGTCACGAAGACCCTCCTCATCGATGCGAGCACCATCGTCAATGTGACGCCCCGTCTCTCATCCCTCGGTTTCAGCGGACTGTCTCCAGCCTCCAGGAGCAACTACGCACTGGAAAATATTGAACTGGTCACGGACCGCGACCTGGCGATATGGCTCAGGGAAATAGAGGACCTGCGGAAAAAGTTTCCGGATCACGTGGTCATAGCCAGCATCATGGATGACGCGAGCGAACCCAAGGGCTGGCAGCGTCTCGCGAAGCAATGCGAGGATGCGGGCGCCGGGATGATCGAACTGAATATGTCGTGTCCCCATGGAATGCCGGAAAGGGGCATGGGTTCCGCCATCGGCCAGGATAGGGAACTGGCGGCGAGAGTCACCGGGTGGGTTGCTGAAGCGGTGGGCATTCCCGTGATCGCCAAAATGACTCCCAACGTGACGGATGTCGGTCTGATAGCCGAGGCCTGCACGGATGCAGGAGCGGCTGCCATCTCCGCCATTAACACCGTGGCGTCAATCATCGGAGTTGACCTGGAAACACTGGTTCCCCTTCCGAGCGTTTTCGGCTATTCCACCCAGGGCGGACTCTCCGGACCGGCCGTTAAACCCATCGCCCTTAGGGCCGTTGCGTCCGTTGCCGAAGCGACAGGGGCCCCCATCTCGGGAATCGGCGGGATCACTACCTGGGAGGATGCCGCGGAATTCATCCTCCTCGGCGCATCCACCCTCCAGGTCTGTACAGCCGTCATGATCCACGGATACGCCGTCATTGACACCCTGCTGGAGGGGTTGGCGGGATTTATGAAGAGGAAGGGATTCTCCCGAATCTCCGATATGTGCGGGATCTCACTCGAAAAACTCGTGCCTCTGGGAAAACTCGATACGAAGCCCAGGCTTGTTGCTCATGTAGACAACGGGAGCTGTATCCAGTGCGACGCCTGCTTCATCTCCTGCAGGGATGGCGGCTACCAGGCTGTGACCAGAGGAACCGACAAGGTCTACAAGGTTACTGAAAAACTCTGCTCCGGTTGCTCACTCTGCATGCAGGTGTGTCCGGTTCCCGGTTGTATCACCATGGGGCAGAAATCATGACCCGGCTCTCAGGTTTTTTTATGATCACAGGATTTTGTCACTTGATGCAGAGCCTTCTTGAAAGGAGGAAATCATGGAATACAAGATTGTAAACGGAACAATCGTCACAGCGACGGAAACATACCAGGCGGACGTGGGAATCAAGAACGGCAAGATCGTTCAAATCGCCAGAAGCATCAAGGAACCCGCCGGAGATGTGCTCGATGCCAAGGGTCTCTATGTGCTGCCGGGAGGAATCGATATCCACACGCACCTGGACATGCCCTTCATGGGCACCTCTTCCTCCGATGACTTTGAAACAGGTACCAGAGCGGCTGCATTCGGCGGCACCACATCCCTGGTTGATTTCGCCATCCAGGGCAAAGGGATGAGTCTGAAGGACACTCTGAACACCTGGATGGAGAAGGCCGACAGGAAGGCCGTCATTGATTACGGCTTTCATGTGGCAATCACCGATCTCACCGACAAGGTCATGAACGAGATCCCGGAAATGGTCGCTTCAGGGGTTCCCAGTTTCAAATGCTTTCTCGCATACAAAGGTTCCCTCATGATCGACGACGGGGCCCTTTACAGAATTCTCCAGAAATCGAAAAAAGCGGGAGCCCTGGTCATGATCCATGCCGAAAACGGGGACGTCCTGGACATCCTCATCAATGATCTGCTGGCACAGGGAAAGACGGAGCCCAAGTACCATGCGTTGAGCCGCCCGCCCGAGGCGGAGGCCGAGGCCACCGGTCGTGGAATCGCTATCGCTCAGATGGCCGGCGCACCCATCTATATCGTGCACCTCACCTGCAAAGAGGCCCTTGCGAAGGTCAAGGAGGCCAGAAATGCCGGGTACCCGGCCCTGGCGGAAACCTGTCCACAGTATCTCCTGAAGTCGTACCAAAACTACCTTGAGCCCGGTTTCCAGGGGGCCAAGTATGTCATGTCTCCGCCGCTTCGCGACAAATCCAACTGGGATGCCTTATGGAAAGGATTGGCCTACAACGACCTCCAGGTGGTTTCCACGGACCACTGTCCCTTCAATTTCAACGGGCAAAAAGACAAGGGCAAGAAGAACTTCGCGCTGATTCCGAACGGCGCTCCCGGGATAGAGCACCGGATCATGCTGCTTTTCCACGAAGGCGTCAATAAGAAACGCATCGGGCTCAACCGTTTCGTGGAGCTGGTCTCCACCAACCCGGCCAAACTCTTCGGCCTCTTTCCCCGGAAAGGTGCCGTGGCCGTGGGCAGCGACGCGGATCTGGTCCTGTTCGATCCCAAAGCACCTTTCAAGATCACCGCAAAGAGCCACCACCAGAACGTCGATTATACGCCGTATGAGGGATTCAAAGGAAAAGGAGTGCCGAAGGTCGTGCTTTCAAACGGCCATGTTATCGTCAATAATGGAAAATTCCAGGGGAAACCGGGGACCGGCCGTTTCCTCAAGCGTAAGCCTTTTCGCGTGTAGGATTGGGATAAATTCAGACAAAACGCGGGAAATGATCCGAGATCGGGTCATTTCCCGGTTATTGCCCCATTGGGATTTTTCAAGAATCCGTAAGGGACAAGGAAGGGAACGTCCTTCTTGTAATTCAAATATCTCTCCCCGAACAATTCGGTCATCCGCTTTTCTTCCTGCAGGGATTCATATACCACGAACAGGGTAATGAGCGTGTTGTAAATCACGGTAAGCAGATAGGGTTTGCTCAGAAGAATCCCCCAGCTCGCCATGAGCCATCCCGCATACATGGGGTGACGGCATATGCTGTACGCGCCTGAATAAAAAAACACCTTCGGGTATTCCTTCACCCCAAAAAACTGGGGCAGGCGGCGGTCTTTCGCTACCTGCCCCAGTGCCATTCCGGCAATCCAGAAAGCAAACATCGACGGCACGATCGCCGGCAACCCGAGGATCGGGCTGAAAAGCGCCCGGGTGGCTTCCGCATCCCGAAACAGTGCTACCAGCGAAAGAAGCAGCAGAGAAAAAGATGTCAACGATCGTACTATCGTGTATGTTGCGTGGCCGATGCCCGTTCCCGAGCAAACAGCCGTTTTGATGCCCTGTCTGCCTGTCAGGGTGTGAAACATCCCAAAGCACACCATAATGAGGAAAATCCTCACATATGGGTTCATTGAAGACCTCGGCAATCAGGCGAATCAATCCGGGATGGCTGGGAAATGCTTTCCATACCACCCGCTGTACAGAATCCAGTAGGCGATGAAACCGATGATCGCACCGGTGAACCAGGTCCACTGCGACAGGGTGGCGCTGTACTTGGCAAGCACGAGCGAACCCACGACACCGGTAAACAGTGCGAGCACTCCGGCAAAATTCACTCCTTTGGCTTTACTGATATACAGATAAATACCGGCAATCAGCCCCAGCACCAGGACCAGCGCGGTGAGTGTGGCCGGCCAGCCGGTTCCGAGGATTGCACCGGCGTTCCAGAGCAAAATCGTGGCCACCAACAGGATAACGCCGTAAATCACCGCCACCCAGTTGGTGGTGCCGGCAGCGAAGTTGTAATAGCCCTCCCGGACGTAAATGTCATGCAGTTTGAGTCTCTGCCTCCGTACGACCCAGTAATCGCTGATGATCACCCCTGCGATCCCTCCCGTGAAGGCGCCGTATCCCAGCAGCCAGGTCCAGATGTAGGCCTTGGGATCAGCCAGGAACCTCCAGGGCTGCATGAGCACGCCGATCAGGGCGATAACGATGGTGGTTCGTTCCCAGTTGAGATACTTGGGTATCAGGTTCATGAAGTCGTTGATGGGCGCGACCATATTGGCAGTGATGTTGGTGGTCAGGGTGGCCAGGCACACGAAGACCAGCCCGACGAAAATATAAAACGGGCTGCCCGTCTTTATCATCAGCTTGACCGGGTCCCAGATGGCCGTTCCGTAGATCACAACCGTGGCCGAGGTGACCGCCACACCGAAAAACGAATAGGCCGTCATGGTCGGCGGCAGACCGAAGGCCTGCCCCAGGTACTGCACCTTCTGGCTCTTGGCAAACCTGGTCAGGTCCGGGATGTTCAGGGCCAGCGTCGACCAGTACGCTACCATGGCGGTAAGGAACGCCGGCCATTGGGACCAGGAGGCCGTTTGCTTCTGATTCAGGATGGGCCCCCATCCACCGGCCTTGGATACCCCCCAGAACAGGAGCATGATGCCGATGAAAAGGAGGATCGGGGACGCCAGATTATTGAGCCACCGGATTCCGGGCGAGGCCTTCCAGGGGGGAGAAACATAACAAATAATGACGGTCACCAACCATGACATCAGAAAGGACAGGACCACATGCGTCGGAAGGCCGAAAAAGGCCACCGTGCCCGCCAGAGTTCCGTAGGACGGCGCAAGCTTGATCAGGATCCCATCGATTGCGTAGGCCATGATCATGGTCTGGATGCCGAACCAGCCGCACGCGATGATGCCGCGCAGCAGGGCCGGGATGTTTGCCCCGAAAAGACCGAAAGCCGACCGCAGAAACACCGGGAAAGGGATGCCGTACTTGGCCCCCGCAAAGGAGTCCAGAATCATGGGGATCAGTACGATGACGTTGCCCAGAAAAATGGTAAAGATGGTCGTGATCCAGTTAAAGCCGGCCGCGATCATGCTTGCCCCGAGCATCCACGTGGGGACGCAGACGCTCATGCCAACCCACATGGCAAAATACTCATAGTACCCCCAGGTTCTTTTTTCCAGGGGAACCGGGGCAAGGTCCTTGTTGTAGAACTGGCTCCGTGGAAGCTCCTGGGTCAGCTCAAATCTGCCATCCACCTCTCTGATAATGTCCATACGCGCTCCTCCTCTAATTTGTTCTTGCCAAACTTGACTCCGTCGAACACATCAAGGGTTTTCAAGTACCGCGCAACCGCTTTGCCGTTCCGCTACCTGTCTCCCGTCGGGCGGGACTTTTCAGCAAGGTCGCGGGAAAACACGGTTAAAGCCTACCAAGATCTGCAATTCAAAAACGACGATGAGGATACATTAAACTGGGCATTATGACGCTTCGGAACCAAAGGACTCTGAAAAGCACTGACGGACTATCGCAAAAACCGGGCGCCGTGTCAAGTCCGTTGTCCGAATCTCCGGCTTTTTTCGCGAGTGCCGCTTCATCGGATGAATCAAAAGCACGCGCTCACACCGTTTCCCCGGCCTCTGGAAAACACCCGGAGCGGCCGTCATCATTATCGAGGCGGTGTTTGATCAATATCTTTTGAAAGGCTAAAGGAATGCCCGGGACCCGGGCGGGCCGGCAAACGCGGTCGACCAACCCGGGATATCCGGACAGGTTATGCGGGAAGGCGCCGATTTTCTCTTTTCTTTGCTATCTGCTTAAAGAGTCGCGGGATA
>CAZEGG010000115.1:0-9618 GCA_964511755.1 uncultured Desulfobacteraceae bacterium
TTCTGGAAAACTGCAGGATCGTGGTGCGCTATGGAGCAGGCTACGATGCCGTCGACGTCCCGGCGCTTTTGGACAGGGGTATCCGGTTCTCCAATACTCCCGGCTGCGGAACGACCGAAGTCGCGGACACCGCCTGCGCGATGATCCTGTTGCTCCAGCGCAAGGTTGCTGCATATGACCGGGATTGCCGCGGCTATACCGACCGCTGGCAGCAGACCCTCCCGCCCCTTCGACGAACCTCGACCCAAACGGTCGGCATCATCGGCGCCGGCAGGATCGGCATGGCCGTTATGGAAAGGATGCGCGCGTTCGGCTGCCGCATCGTGTTTTTCGACCCTTCGTGGCAGGCGGACCGCCTGCCGCCTCACAGCTGCTGCCGGATCGATTCCCTCGACGATCTCCTGGAGACGTCCGACATCGTCAGTATCCATTGTCCGCTCACCAAAGGGACCAAGGGGATGGTCAACGCCGGCTTTCTGGCCCGGATGAAACCGGGGGCATCGCTCGTCAACACAGCCAGGGGCGGCATCCTGGCCGGCCTCGACTGCCTGGAAGCTGCCTTGAGAAGCGGACGGCTTGCTTCCGCGGCAATGGATGTTCTGCCGAGCGAACCGCCGCAGGAGCACCCTCTGCTCACCGCCTGGCGCCAGGATGCCCCCTGGCTGGCCGGGAGACTGATTATCACACCCCATGTGGCCGACTATTCGGAAGAAGGCTGGGACGAAGTCCATTACAAAGCAGCTGAGACGGCACGACTGTTCCTGGTGGAAGGCCGCCAGCGTTTTGCCGTCACCGGCTGACAGTGCGCCCTACAGGCCGCATCGCCACACTATCGCCTGATTTAGGAGGCCTGCTGACGTGCTCCTGTTCGTTTTCCACAGCGCTTATCTCTCATCGTTACTCTCAAGCACAAGGCGCAGTTGGATGCTGATGAGATCGAACACGAGATGCATGCCCAGGAATTCAAAAAAACGGCTTGAGCCGTATAGTATACCCCATCGAGTGCGGTCGATATCAAAGTGGGCTTCAACTGCTGCCCCACCGTCAGGCAGAAGGCTCAGTGTGGCCGGAAATCTGATTTCTTTCTTCATGCCTCGCAACTCCAGAATCCCTCTTACCTTAAGGTTGGGAGAGCTCAAAGTCGGCTTTTCGACCGGCTGTGCGGTCATGATGCTGAAGAAAGCCCGTGGAAACAATTTGACAAGAAAGAAATCGTCGGATTTCAGATGCGATAGCAGAACCGGCTGTAAGTCATCACCCTCAAGGTCGATGTTTCTGAGGGATGTCATATCGACTTCGAAGGACCCTCCGATGCTCCCGCCGTTAACAGTGATGTCGCCTCCGGCCAGTTGAACAGTGCCGACGTGTTTCTTATTCGGGTTCCTCCCGGCCCATTCTATGATACTCGTATCGACACGTACCGTATACGTCCCGTCACCGAGCCTGAGTTGTTCGGAAGAATCCGATATTTCAGTATGCTCGCCTTCAAGCGGGCGACCCTCTCTACGCCACTGTACCAGACCACCGGTCAGGACATTGACATTTGCATAACCCGCCCGCACCAACTTTTCAGCAGCTGTCACCGCATCCATGGATTTGTCGCTGGAACCGTAAACAATGATCTCCTTCTTTCTCTCCGGGATAATTCGTTCCACATTGTTCAGGAACACCACCTCAAATACGCATGCGTTCTTTGCCCCAGGAATATGAACCTCTTCAAAATGATCATCAGTGAGGGTGTCTAAGAGAACGAAATCCTCTTCATTCGCCATTTTCGTATAAAGCTCTTGCGGTGTTATCGCAGAAAAATCGGTGTGGCCCTTCATCTCATGCGTCCCGGCTTACTGATGAGCGTTTCAAGGCATGCTCGTAGGTCAAATTTTCTCTGTTTCTCAAAATATCGCTCTCAAATTTCCTGTAGATTGTCGAATCCTTGATCATCGCCCCATTCCCGCAGAAACCGGAGAATCATACATAGATTATAATGCCACAGATGCCGAGCTTGATCAAGAAAGGAGCCAGGCAGTTTGATCCCTGTTTGACGGGGTCGCAGAAGAGGTTAGATTCCAACCCGGTTGCTCAATGAATCACTCCTCTGCAGGAAGCGGGGTATCTCTCCGTTGTCATCCCGGAAGTCCGCAGGCCTTATCCGGAATCCGGACTTTCGGGCTTTGGAGACCACAGCCGTGAACAGGGATTCTTCGTGGGTAAAATACCCCGCGTTGACCGCGCCCTCCACCATGCGCCGCCCCTGAGATTCCGAAAAACCCAAATCCTTCAGATCGGCCATGGCCTGGGCGGAGTGAAAAATCACCTCCGCTCCCGGAGAAACGTCATGGTACAGCTCTCTCAAAGCCGTTGGCGAGACTCCTCGCTGTATCGCCAAGGCGACCGAATCGATGGCTTCCTCTCCGGGTCCTCCGCCCGATATCGCGCCGACAATAGTCTTTGCCTCGCGATATACCGGCATCGGCAGGAAAAGTTACAATCACTCGGCGATTATCACCGAGTTCATCCGACCGAATCCATCCGGGACCCTTCGCGCAGCATTCGGATCCGTGATCCAGTGCACTCCGTCGATCACGAACATATAGCGATAAACACCCTTGGGCAGTTCGAGCCCTACGGTCCAGTTGCCGTGGCCGTCGGTCGTAAGCGGTGTTGCCCCTATCTTCCAGCCGTTAAACGCACCTACCAGGTCCACTTGCCTTGCGTGATCATCCGTATATTTGAAGATGAGCGGCTTCCGAGAGCCCGCCTGTCTCTCAAACTCCGGAGAGGAAACGCAGGCAACGAGAACCAGGGACAGAAAGAGGCCTGAAAAAATGGTGCCAAGGGATTTCATAGAGTATAAAATTCTCACCTTCCTTCCCGCGCAGCGTGCCGGGCACCCCGCTTCTTTCATCCCCGCTCTTGTCAACAGCCTGTTTTTATCATGGCCGGAATCAAATTCAAACACAAATCGGAACCCGGACCGCGCCACCTCCCGGAGAAATCTGGTTCTCTTTTTTTGGATTGAAAGGTTCTTTGTGACTTTCTCGACGGACCGCCTGTATATGCCCACAGAGACGGATATTGAGGAAGGAAGAGGACGGAAAAACTTTCTACAGGAGGAGTTGCCATGAAAAGGATTCTTACAGGGAGTTTCGCAGCCATTTTGACACTGATCTTTATGACCGGGTTCTCATTTGCCGACGATCAGGATCGAACCAGAACCCGGGACCGGAAAAAAGATGGAAGCTGTCAGTATTCTTTACTTCAACCGGAAGGTTCGTTGATGCTTGCAGCCGCTCAAACTCGAACCCGCACGCAGGATCGCTCGCAGGACCGCGCACGGGATCGAAATCAGAGCGGCAGATGACAGGATTGGTCCGGAAGAAGACCAAAGAATTCAGGATAGGGTAACCTCACATATCCGCATCTGACCAGGGAGGGAAGGCTTTCATGCGCCTTCCCTCCAGCACTTTTTCGCGGGCACCCGAGCCTCGACAATGAACGTGATGGACTATAATGCCGCAATATGTCTCAACGCCCGTCAACAGGACGTCTTCAATGAATTGTGAGAAAAACGCAGATTCACCGCGTGTCGAGCAGGTATGGGAAACAACGCGCCATGAGTCCGAAGGCTGAATCAAGGCGACGGATGGTGTTTGGGCAGACGAAAAATAAAGCTTGTACCTTTTCCCGGTCCGCCGCTCACCTCGATGGATCGGTTGTGGAGCTCAAGGATTCTCCTGGTTATCGCGAGCCCGAGGCCTGAATGGCCTTCCGCCCCATCCCTGCTCTTTTCCGACTGGTAGAACCGGTTAAAGATGCGGGGAACCTCCTCTTCAGGGATACCGGGGCCCGTATCACGTACCTCAACGGCGATGTCCTCGTCTTCCGGTTTCATCAGGAGGCTGATGGAGCCGCCCTCCGGTGTGTAGCGAACAGCATTTTCCAGGAGATTTTCAAGGGTCCGTTCGATCAGACCGATGTCCGCATTCACAAACGGAAGCTTCTCCTGGATGTTGGTGACGATGTGGATGCCTTTTTCGTCGGCGGCCAATTGAAATTTCCGGGCCACATCCTGGATGAGCTCGCCCAAACTGAAAGGCTCCCGCTCTATTCGGGTTTCATCGAATGATTCGAGTCTTGCCAGTTCCAGGAGTTCATTCACCAGTCTTGTGAGTCTTTCACAATGCCTGGCGGCTATTTCAAGATACCGGCGCCGCTCCTCCGGGGTCAACCCATCTTCCTTCATGAGGAGCGTTTCGATGTAGCCCTGGAGAGTCGCCAGGGGCGTCCGCAGGTCGTGGGAGACATTGGCGATCAGCTCCCGGCGCAGGGCATCGGAATTCTGCAACTGCTCGATCTGATCTTCGATGCGGCCGGCCATTTCCATGAAGGCCGTCCCGAGCCGGTCTATCTCGTTGAGATGATGCGCCCCTTTTTTCACGCGCAGGTCTATCTTCCTGAAATCATCTCCTTTTTTAAAAGCATCGATAACGCCCGCCAGCCGCCTGAGCCTGCCGGTCAACACGAAGAAAAGGATCAATCCTGCAAGGAACGCAAACAACAGGCCTGCGCCGACCAGGCCTGCGCTCAACCGGAGAACATAGCTTCCCATCAGTTTCTGCGCCACGCTTTGGTAGATCTCCCCCCCAAGAATCACGTAGAGATATCCTTCCAGAGTACCTTTAGCCGGAATCCGGGCTGCGGAAAAGGCTTTCTTTTCACCCGGATGACGCGGATCGTCGCCCTTTAGCGGAGTAGACATGTCTCCGCTGATCCACTTGACGATTGGGGCCAGATCGACGGCTTTCTGCTTGATCTTCTCCTTGGGTGCCGAGTAGGCCAGGATGTTTCCTTTGGGGTCAAGGAGGTAGAGCTCAATACTTGGATTTACGACCATAAGCTTGTGAAACACCGCCTTGAGAGCCTGCTCGTTGATGCGATTTTTCTCCAGGGGGATCTCTTCAGCCACGATCTGCTGCGCCAGTTTGCTGTTCAGCCTCTGGTTCACCTCCTGCTGGTACATTCCCATGGAAAAGACCAGCACCGCCACAAACGAGAGCCCCACGAGGAAAAACAACCCTGTCAATACGGCGGCAAGTCTCGAATAAAGGGATCTGAACATTGCTAGCTCTTTTCTTCCCGGGGATCGATGAACTTGTAGCCAACGCCCCAGACGGTCAGAACGTATCGGGGACTTGCCGGGTCTTGTTCAATCTTGGCCCGCAGGCGGTTGATGTGGGAATTGACCGTGTGCTCGTATCCGTCATGACCGTATCCCCAGACCTGATCCAGCAGCTGGGATCGCGTGAAGACAATCCCGGGGTGCAGGGCAAAGTGGTAAAGCAGGTCGAACTCCTTTGCCGTCAGATCGATATCCTCTCCCTCCAGGGTGACCCGCCTTCTTTCCGGATCGATGGAAAGATCCTTCACGCTCAACGGAGACGGCCTCCGATCGGACTGTCCGGACTTCAGAGAATCCGTACGGCGAAAAATTGCCTTTACCCGTGCCATGAGTTCCCTGACGCTGAAGGGTTTGGTCACGTAATCGTCCGCTCCCATTTCCAGGCCCACTACCCGGTCCGTTTCCGAAGACTTGGATGTGAGCATCAGGATAGGGGTGTAGACCGGCCTGTTCCTGATTCGCCGGCAGATTTCCAGCCCGTCCGGGCCCGGCAGCATCAGGTCGAGAATGACCAGGTCATAGGTCCCGGATTCCGCTTTGGCAAGACCTCCATGGCCGTCGAATGCGAGATCCACCTCATGGGAGAGGTCCCTCAAATGGATCTCCAGAAGGCGGGCGAGGTCTTGATTGTCTTCGATGATCAGGATCTTGCGCGGCATGGCCGGACTCCGATTTTGGGGAAACGCCGAAGTGAGTCTCCCCCCGCAGAGTGGGAGCACCAGAGGACACACAAAAGGCTGCTCAGGGAGAAAGCCATTTCTTCCGTTCCGAGTCTCCCGGGCTGGTCTTTTCAATGACTTATCAGTGTGGGATAGCTACCCCCTCCGCATTCTCGACTTCGTCGAGCTGCGGGTTCCCCCACTGATAAATCACGAAAAGACGGCGCCCTCCCGCCAGTCACTCCAGAAAAGGCTTTCTCTCTGAGCAGCATGTCCTTCCAAACGTCGGAGCGGGAGAACCTGTTCTGCTGGGGAAAACCGAAGAAATAATTGCAGAATACACGACAAAAGGCAAGTTCCGTCTGCGCTTTTCTTTCAAAATCCGGGTTGTGACCGAAATGTTATACTTTCGTGACTCATTTTCCATGCGGTGTGCTTATTTTGAAATCAAAGCAAGAGAGAAGGGAGGCCGCGCAGAATCGGTTTTCCGAGCAGATTTGAGGAGGTGATTGATATGAGAGTGAAGATGCTTTTTACCATATTGATTGTGGCAGGAGCCCTTGCAGGCGGCTTCTACTTCTGGAGCCGGAACACGATGGCTGGCCAGCAAATGAGACCGGCAATGGAAGAGAGAATGAACGGTCTTGCCGCCGCCACTTTTGCAGGCGGCTGTTTCTGGTGTGTGGAGTCGGACTTTGAAAAAGTCCCCGGCGTGGTTCAGGTCATATCCGGTTATACGGGCGGCCACACGATGAACCCCACCTATGAGGAGGTCTCAGCCGGAGGGACGGGACACGTGGAAGCGGTGCAGGTGCTGTATGATCCCACGAAGGTCTCTTACAAAGATCTGCTGGACTACTTCTGGCGTCACGTGGATCCGACAGATCCGAACGGCCAGTTCGTGGACAGGGGATCGCAGTATCGGAGCGTTATCTTCTATCACAATGAGGAGCAAAAGCGCCTGGCCGAAGAATCGAAGGCCGCACTCGAGAAATCGGGCCGTTTCCATAAACCCATTGTAACGCAGATCGTTCCATTCACCAAATTCTATAAGGCGGAAGAGTACCATCAGGACTACTACAAGAAGAACCCCGTGCGGTATAAATTCTATCGCTGGCATTCCGGTCGCGATCAGTTCCTAAAAGAGGTCTGGGGCGATGAAAAGGAAAAGATGAACGAGAAGATGGCGGAGGGTCCCGCAGGGTCGAAATACATGAAACCCAGCGATGCCGTACTCAGGAAAGAGCTGACCCCGCTGCAGTATGAGGTGACCCAGGAAGAAGGCACCGAACCCCCCTTCAAGAATGAATACTGGGACAATAAACGGGAGGGCATCTACGTGGACATTGTCTCGGGCGAACCGCTTTTCAGTTCCCTGGACAAGTTCAAGTCGGGAACCGGCTGGCCCAGTTTTACCAGACCCCTTGTCCCGGGCAACATCGTGGAAAAACAGGATCGAAGGCTGTTTTTCTCCCGCACCGAGGTCAGGAGCAAGCATGGGGATTCGCACCTCGGGCACGTCTTCAACGACGGTCCGCCTCCCACCGGGCTCAGGTACTGCATCAACTCTGCAGCGCTTCGTTTCATCCCCGAAGAAGATCTGGAAAAGGACGGCTACGGGCAGTTTGCAAAACTGTTTGCCGGAGATCACCGGACGGCGGAAACGAATGAAAAATGAGAGCAGGTGACGTTTTTGAGGGAAAAGGCGATTCGCGCCTTTTCCCTCACCCGGAGGATTCGATGCCTCGGTGAACAATGCCGGTCAAAACGCCTCTTCCGGAATGTCGAGTGCGGAGGTGTCTTCCTGCTGGAGCGCTGTGTGCCGCGCAAAGACGTTGGGCAGTATGTTGCGGCAGAAAAATTTGGCGGTTTCCATCTTTCCCCGGTAGAAGATGCCGTCGGATGAATCAGCGCTCACGTCCGCAAGTTTCCGTTGGGCGATGAGCGCCTGTTCCAGTATTACGTTCGCCATCAGGGTCTCTGCAAAGGAATCCTGGAATGCCACAGAGCTCAAAGGGATCAGGCGCGCTCTTCCATCCTGGAAGTACTGCATGTAGCGCATCCCGAAATCGCCGACGGCCTGCACCGCCTTGAAAAGGAGCTTGAAATCCCGGCCGAATTCCGGATCTTCCTTGTGCTCCCCGGAAAACGCCATGATCTCCTGTATCCACTCCCTGAACACATTTCCGCTCTCCATTGCCAGCTTACGCCCGACCAGGTCCAGGGACTGTATGTAATTCGTGCCCTCCCAGATGGAAACGATCATGACGTCGCGCGCGTACTGCTCCACTGGGAACTCGCTGCAGTACCCCACTCCCCCCATCACGTGAATGGCATCCCGTATGAGCTCGTAACCGAAGTCGGACATGCGCCCCTTTACCAGGGGGGTCAGGAGTTCCACCCGAAGTCCCGCTTTCCTGCGAACGGCCTCGTCCGGGTCATGTCCGTAGACGTCTATAAGATAAAAAAGCTTGCCGATCACGCCCCGCATGGCCTCGGTGCCCGATTTCAGGTTCATGAGCATGCGCCGGACATCCTCGTGCTGGACAATCGGCACCCGCTCCGACCTGCGGTTCGCAAAGGGAGGGCCCTGAAACCGCTCTTTCGCGTAATACCGGGCTGCGTCGTAGGCGCTCGCGGTAAGGCCCAGTGCCTGCACCCCGCAGCCCATGCGGGCTTCGTTCATCATCTGGAACATCTTGGCCATGCCGGAGTTTGGTTCGCCCAGGAGAATTCCCCGGCACCCGCCGTTTTCCCCGAAGTTCAATGTGCAGGTGGATGAGCCGTGAATCCCCATCTTGTGCTCGATGCCCCCGCAGAAGACGTCGTTGGGTTCCCCCAAGGAACCGTCGGGATTGACCCAGATCTTGGGCACGATGAAGAGGCTGATGCCTTTGGTTCCGTGCGGAGCGCCTTCAATGCGGGCCAGCAGCAGGTGAACGATGTTCTCGGTCAGATCGTGCTCGCCGCACGTGATGAACCGTTTGGTCCCCTCGATCTTGTAGATGCGCGGATCTCCTGCCTCAGGATCGGGTGTTGCCTTGGTGCGCAGCCAGCCCACATCGGAACCGGCATCCGGTTCCGTCAGACACATGGTGCCGCCCCAAACGCCGGTGTACATCTTCTCCACGAACATGGCCCGGTCTTCGTCCGTGCCGAACTTCTCGATGAGATGGCCGTTCCCGGTAGCCAGACCCGGAAAGGTCATGAACGCCATGTTGGCGCCGGCAAACACTTCTCCGATCACGCCGCCCAGTGCCGCCGGAAGGCCCTGTCCCCCGAATTCCGGACTCCGGGTCGCACCCATCCAGCCGTTTTCGGCCATGACCTTCCAGCACTCATGAAAAGACTTGGGAACGTGCACCACGCCGTCGCTGTACATGCATCCTTCCCGATCACCGTCCTGCAGGGTCGGGCCAAGCACCTCGCGGCATACCTTCAGGGCCTCATCGATGATCATGCTGAAGTCTTCCGTGGAAAAGTCCTTATATTCCTCGTAACTCAAGAGCTTTTGCACGTCCAGCTGTTCAAAAAGCACAAATTTCAAGTCTCTGTCGTCTCTGCGAAAATAGTTGATTCCCATATTTTGGCTGCCTCTATGTCAGAATGGTTACCAGTCGTACTCTTCCCGCTCAATAATAGTCGCCACACCCTGCCCGCCGCCTACGCATGCATTGGCGCAGCCGTAACGACCATTCCTGGCCTCCAGGATCCGGGCCAGGGTTCCGGTCAGCCGGATGCCCGTGGCGCCCAGCGGATGGCCGATGGCCACGCCGCCGC
>CAZEGG010000116.1:0-9584 GCA_964511755.1 uncultured Desulfobacteraceae bacterium
AACAGGGTGGATCAAGAATCGGGCGGCAAAACTATTGAATATGAACCGCACGACCTTGGTGGAAAAAATTAAGAAGCAGGGAATAGAAAGGAGGTTTGCAAACTAGCTTCCGTCCATAAAAGGCTATTTTTCACAATCTCATCGTCAATCTGCCCCGCCGCGGGATGCGAGGCGCTAACGTGCGTCTTAGCGTAATCTGTTGGTTTTCTTGATCTTATCTGTCTCATTTTTGAGTTAAAAACCCGCTGGCCCCAAATTCCCATTTGCGGGTGGGCACAAGCTGACGATTGCGCAAGATCTGTGTATGGATGGGCGTCGGTTTCCTGGAAGAATTTTTTAAAGTTTTTCTCCACCGGTGCCGATAAAAATGATGGAGAAAAAAGAATGTCAATCACCACCTACCAGATCCAAAATGTCCTGCGGACTTATGGGAATCAACTGAAACGCCGGGCAAGTCTTCCGGAGGGCAGTGTTCCGCCTGTTCAGTCTTCGTCGGACCTGGTGGATATTTCCGTTGAGGCGCGCAAGAGGCAGGTACTCAGTCAACTGTCCGGAAGATTGATCGCGAAAGTCACTTCCCGGGAACCACAGGCGCGTGGTTCCAATGATGGGGCAGGCGAAATGAAAGAGGAGCAGGGATCGATAATCAGTGAGGTATCTGAAAAATAGGAGAAGATTCAATGAAGATTGATGAAATTTCAAAACAAACGGAACTTGTCTCTCATTCCGCCGAATCGGCATCAAGAACCAAAGCGGGGGGAAACGAGAACGGAAGAACAAAAGCGACGGACAATCAGGAATCAGCCACAAGAATCGAGCTTTCAAGGGAGTCCGTTGAGTACCGGAGAATTGCCGAAGCCGCTGCAACGGAGCAGAAAGGAAGGATTGATCGAGTGAGCCAGTTGAGAGGCGCAGTAGCAAGCGGTCAGTATCAGATTGATTCTTCACGAGTGGCAGAGAAGATGATTTCGGAGGGGCTCATGGACACTTTGAAATCATGAGGTTCACCGCAACGCATTTTGAAAAGGCCATCTTTCAAGGATGGCCTTTTTTGTCCCGGCACAGGGAAGCACCATGACGAAGTATGCAAAGGTTCTTGATATCGGGCAGATCCTGAAGAACAAGATAATATTTCTCAATTACAATCGGCTGAGATGCCAGTATGCCTACGATATGGATGCGGAGAAAGCATCTCTGGTCTTTGAGATCATTCCCGTGTTGTTGAGCATCAATGAAGTGGACCTTCCAGGGTATGTCTCCGGCGGGGACTCAGGATGCGGAGTGTATGCAGTCGGTTCATCCTATCAGTTAAGCCAGGTAATCAGGGATTATTTCCCTGAAACCAGACACCGAAATATCCCATTCCAGAATTATCTCGTGAAGCGCCCCGTCATTGAGTCCCTTTTTCTCCTGGGAAGTGTGGGGACGGTGGCACAAACCGCGCAATCGGATTTCGATTACTGGGTCTGTGTCGACAAGCGCCGCTCCAGTCGAAGGAGCATCCAGGCACTAGAGGAAAAGACCGCTCAAATCGCTTACTGGTGTCAATCAAGCTTCGGAATGGACGTTCACTTTTTTATCCTGGACCTGCAACAGATCAGGCAAAATGATTTTGGAAAAGTAGATGAGGAGAGTTCAGGTTCGAGCCAGAAAAAATTTCTGAAGGAAGAATGTTACAGGACCATGCTGCTGGTGTCCGGCAAGATACCGTACTGGTGGGTTGTTCCTTCCGGTATGGATGTGGAATCCTACGAGAAGACCTGGAAGCACTTCGCCTGGAAGGCGCCCATGGACGCCGTTGATTTTCTGGACCTTGGATTTCTTGAAGGTGTTTCAAGAAGTGAATTTCTGGGCAATGCCTTGTGGCAGTTGAGCAAAGGAATAAAAGATCCCTTCAAAGCCCTCATCAAGATGGCAATGATGGAGGTGTACCTTTCAGAAGAATATCAGGGAGGATTACTGTGTGAAGCACTGAAAGAGCGTGTTCTGGGGGGGTGTCGATTTCTGAAGGACATGGACCCCTACCTGCTCATGGTTGAGACGGTGCTGGATTTCTATCGGAAACAGGACAGGATTGCACATATGGACCTCCTGAAAAAGGCATTCTATTTGAAAGCACAGCCGAGAATAACGAGAACCAAGATAAGAACGACGGCCGATGACTACAAGGTGGACGTATTTGCCGAACTCATGGAACGCTGGGACTGGCACCTGGACCTGGTTGAAGACCTGAATCAGGTAGGAAACTGGAGCTATGGGCGCCAACTCAGATTTTCTACAGAAATTAATCGATTCTTTTCTTCTACCTACCGTCGCCTCTCCGAAGGACTTCATTCTCCGGAAGAACAGGAAATCGACCAGTACGATCTGGAAGTTCTGGGGCGGAAACTTATTGTCCTGTTTTCCAGGAAACGGTACAAGCTGCGCCTGACGCCGTTCTTGACCGGTCGGAGAATGATTTTGAACCGGTGCATCTTCCAATATGAAAGAAATCGTGCGAAGCAGAAACGGTGGGACCTCTATGATGCCACATTGTATCCAACAGAACGGAGAAAGCTCAGGTGGAAGATATTTTCCGCGGAGAGCATTGTAAAGGTCGCCGCATGGCTGGTGAATAACGGGCTCTATGACTTCCAGGCGACAGGCGTGGAAATGCCTCCCAACCCGTCGGGCGTACGCTTGACGGATCTGATTGATTTGCTGAAGCACTTCCAGTCATTTTTCCCCCCTGCCTACTACCACTTGACAGGAGGCACGGGGCTGGATAATGACCCGATCAAAGACCGGATCATGGTGGTTGTCGATATGGAGGAGCTTTCCAAATTGAAGGCACCCGCCAGCCTAGACATTGTCCACAAGAACAGCTGGGGAGAGATGTTCGTTGAATCCTATTCTTATACAGAAGGGCTGGATGTTCTGAAGCGGTATGCCAGAGATATCCGGGCAGGCGAGATGGGCCTTTACGAGATCGGATCCAAGCTCCGTGTGCACATTCCTCAATCGGCAGGAGAGAGCGACAGGCTTGTCAGATTTTATGACAAGATAATGAGAAGTCTGGGCCTGGAAGAGGTGGTAGGCATGGGTATCTTCAGGCCGCTGTACGGGCTTGAACGACAAGCTCATTTCGGGTGGCTCGAAGAGAGCCACG
This sequence comes from uncultured Desulfobacteraceae bacterium, assembly GCA_964511755.1. Lineage (GTDB taxonomy): Bacteria > Desulfobacterota > DSM-4660 > Desulfatiglandales > Desulfatiglandaceae > B46-G9. The sequence continues at coordinate 3,149 of CAZEGG010000116.1, forward strand.
CGCGAGCCTCATTTCACCTCTGGCAGGAGCGGGCAACGGTTGGAGGGCTGAAAAGATGACCATTATCCATAAAGGAAGCCCTCGAAATAGACGTGGGTTATCGGCCTTTTCGAAATGGAGTTGAGAATCTTGATGACCTGGTGCCTGAGAGTCTCAAAATCCCGGTTCCTGACCGCTCTTTGCATCTCCGGTTGACTCATTTTCATCATAAGCTGGTTTTTGAAGCGGGGCAAATTGCGGGTCAAAAATATCTGCTGCTTCCTGTCCGTGCAGGGAATTGCGAGTCTCATCCTCACGTAATGTTTTCCGTCAATCGTGCTGGCCACATAACACCGTACCTGATCTCTCGGATGCAGGACATTGAGGGTCTTTGAAAGGTGCATTAAGGACACTCGGAGTTCGTCCCGGTAATTCCAGGAAAGCCAGCTCCCCGCCACAAGCAGAGCGAGGAAGAGAAATATCCCGCTTTTCTTGAGAAAATCCCTTCCGTTCCTTTTCGTGTTCATTTGTCGCCGACTCGTAAAGGTATCATGGACAACCCGTCGTTTTCCAGCCGGCGCCCATCCACAAACAGAATTTGGGCATGAGCAAGTTTCCATTCCGGAAATGTGATTGTGAACAATAGCCGCTTATGGATGGAAACCAGCTGGGGCTTATCAAAAAACACATTTGGGGCTAGTATGACCCAAGTTTTGCATTTTTTCTTGTAATTGCCAAAAAGTCCTGTATAATATTAAATTAGCAGTATTTCTATACGTCGGGGGGCGGAGTGCAAGCAGGCGTTGGAACAATAAAAGCTCTTGTGCCGCTTTACATGATCGACCCGTCGTTGCCGATCCAGCGCGGCCAGGCGCGAGACTATTTTGATAGGCACGAGGGACATCGGGATGGTATCGTGTACGTAGGATACGAGTCCAACCGAATCAAAGGAGAATATCTCTCGTCAGGGAAAATTGTAAGAAGCCCCACAGCACTCGGCAGCCTTATCAATATCTACGTCTAACCGGCCTTCAGAAAAAGTCAGCCTTCCACTTTCTGGCGTTTCTGTAAGAAATCCCTCTGAAATAGGTAGATCAATTCTCTGAGATCGTTCTTTTCGCCATACCCCAGATTTATGAACTGGAGCGCATACTGATATCGAAGGGTTATCGGATTTTTGTCGAGACGTTTAACCAATGCCTTTTCTATGGGAATACGAAACAGCCATTCTTCCGCCTCAAAGAGGATAATTAGGTGCCTCAGAGACTCTCCCTGCTGAAAAACCGGTTGACGTGAAGAACTTTTTTCCAGACCGACCAGTGCTCCTCCCTCACTCAAATTGACCAGAGTCATTTCATATTTTTCAGCATATCTGGAAACCACCACCTTTGCACCGAGAGGCACATCCAACCTGAAACAGCGTCGCCGCTGATTCCGTTCTATGTGTTGCGGAAAAGGGATGAATATATCTTTGCCTGAAATGTGTCCACCATAGGTCCTAAAGTGGTAGATGATCTTGTCCTTTCCCTTGAATTCAAAACGCATTCTCCAAGCAGGCGTATCTCTGACAGCCCTCTCAAAACCCTTTGGGTAGTCTATCCGGAAATGGCGGAGAGGCGTCCTATTGAGCACGCCGATCACCATCGTCAGGCGCTCATAATTCCGGCCGAGGATATTTATTCTCATGACCGTCTTGTTTTCCTGTAAGTCTCGAAACAGCCGGAGCAGATCCTCACCCTGTATTATTTCAGTACCGCTCATTTTTCGGGTAACACTCGTCAATCGGCCCTGTCTACCGTAGCTCCTGATTGTATATCATTTTGGGTGTGTTGCCCTTTCAGTCCAGGTCCTTGGTTCTCTCCCGGAGGAGGTGCTTTTTATATTTCCTTGCCGATGAAAATGCAATCTTCATGCCACACCAATACTCAAAAAGACGAGACAGATTGCCCTTGTATATTCAGCCCATTTGGTTCTATATTGTCGTAGCATCGTTTGATTGTTTCGCAATGGGACGGGGCCTGCAATTCGATGGCGTTTGCGGGGACACAGGCAGAAGAGAGGGTCAGTTGAACCTAGCGCAGGGCAATACAAGAGTCTATACGGTCACCGAACTCACCGAGGAGATCAGAGGGCTTCTGGAAGGGCATTTTCCGTTTGTGTGGATTGAAGGGGAGATATCCAATTTTCGATCCCCAATCTCCGGGCACTATTATATGGTCCTCAAAGACGAAAATGCCCAGATAAGAAGCGTCATGTTTCGGCAAAAAGCCCGCTCTCTCAAGTTTGTGCCGGAAGACGGGATGAAAGTCGTGGCCCAGGGCAGGGTGGGCATCTATGCGCCTCGCGGCGAATACCAGGTGATTCTGGATTATCTTGAACCCATGGGTATAGGTGCGCTGGCACTCGCTTTTGATCAGGTGAAGAGAAAACTGGCCGCCCAGGGGGTTTTTGATGCTGCTGTGAAAAAGCCGCTCCCTTTTCTTCCTCAGAGGGTAGCGGTCATCACTTCTCCGACAGGTGCCGCTGTCAGGGATTTTCTAAAAATTCTCGGTCGCCGTTTTGCGAATATGGAAGTAGTAGTGGTGCCCGTACGCGTTCAGGGAGAGGAGGCTTCAGGAGAAATTATTCATGCCTTGGAAGTGGTAAACAGGCGCCTACCGGTTGATGTCATTATTTTGACGCGTGGCGGAGGCTCCCTTGAGGATCTCTGGGCCTTCAACCAGGAAGCACTGGCCCTTGCAATACGTCGCTCCCAAATTCCGGTTATTTCCGCCGTGGGTCACGAGATTGATGTGACTATCTCGGATCTGGCGGCCGATTTCCGGGCGCCGACGCCGTCCGCGGCAGCGGAGATGCTCGTAGCCGAAAAGGAGGTCCTCCTGGAGCGCGTCCTTGACATGAGACGGAGGCTGAAAAATCGCGTAACGGAATTCCTGGAGAAACAGGGCGAACGCCTGGAAGGGATTGCCGGGAGGCTTGAAGATCCGAGAAAACGCCTGGCTGATTCGTGGATGCGCCTTGATGATCTCTCTGGGAAAATAATACGCGCAGGCGAATCGTTCGTGAGGGAGGGGAGAAGAGCGTTGGATGCAGAAAAAAGGGCGCTCTCTTATCACTCCCCGTTACGCCTGGTTCATTCAATGCAGCAGGAGAGAGATTTTTCTTTCCAGGCCCTTATCCGCGCTGCGGGGGCATATCTGAAGGGGAAAAATATGGCCCTTTCCATGCTTGGAAAGCAGTTACATAATCTCAGCCCCTTGTCCATACTCCGTCGCGGGTACAGTATTACCTTAACCGTTCCCGAAAATGTCGTGGTGCGGAAAGCCTCCTCTGTCGTGTCCGGAGATCTGGTAAAGGTCTTGCTGGGAGAGGGCGGACTGGCGTGCCGGGTGGAAAAGACAAGCGATGAAGGGGAGTCGCACTGATAGTGAAAGAATGATCACTTTGGGACAGGGAGAACCCATGGCAGAGAAGAAGTTTGAAAAAGCTATGTCTGAACTGGAAGAAATCGTCCATGCACTGGAGGGCGGGGATTTGCCGCTTGACGAAGCCCTGAAAGCCTTTGAGAAAGGGATGAAACTCGCCAAATTCTGCTCGGATAAACTTGAAGAAGCTGAAAAAAAGGTAACCATGCTGGTACGAGGCGAGGATGGGCAGATCGATCAGGTACCTTTTGAGATACAAAAAGAGGATGGGGAGTAGCGGGTCAGGATAGCGTACAGATGAAATCCCTTTCGGAAGAACAAAAAGTTCGTCTTCGTCATTATCTGAGTGACAGGAAGGCTCTAATAGATCACAGGTTGCGAGAGTATTTTCCCCCGATAGAGGGCCCGGCGGCAGTGATCTCGGAGGCCATGACCTATAGCCTGTTTGCCGGCGGAAAAAGACTGAGACCCATCCTGTGTATGGCTTCGGCATCCATTGTCGGCGGCCGGGAGGAGAACGTGCTCCCTGTCGCGTGCGCGCTTGAATGTATCCACACCTATTCTCTCATCCACGATGATCTCCCGGTCATGGATGACGACGATCTTCGAAGAGGCAAACCGACCAATCACAAAGTTTTCGGAGATGCAATAGCGCTCCTCGCGGGCGATGGTCTCCTTACAGAGGCCTTCCGCCTTATGGCAGATGCACCTTCTTCAGATCGCGAGTCCGCAGCTGTCCTGCTGGAGGTGATCCGGCTTGTTTCGGAGGCCGCCGGTTGCCACGGAATGATTGGAGGACAGGTAGCTGATATTTTGTCCGAGGGAAAGAAGGTGGGGTTTTCAGTGGTGGAGTTTATCCATCGTCATAAGACAGCCGCGCTGATTCGTGCCTCTGTCCTGGCAGGGGTACTCCTCGGAGGCGGGACCGGAAGGCAGGCGGATACCTTGGGAAGCTACGGCGAAAAGATCGGGTTGGCGTTCCAGATATCGGATGATATCCTCGACATAGAAGGCGATTCAAGTACCATGGGAAAGACCGCCGGGGCTGATGATAAAAAGGGAAAAGCCACGTACCCTGCTCTGTTGGGCCTGGAAAGGGCAAAGAGTATTCAGGCAAAACTCGTGGATGACGCCGTGGAACAGCTGGGACAGTTTGGCGATCGGGCGGAACCGTTGGATCTCATTGCCCGATACATTATCGAGAGAAAGAAATGAAACAGGAAGAGAAAAAGCCCGGAATCCTCGAAAAGGTGAACAGCCCTGAGGATCTGAAGAAATTTTCGTTAGCGGAATTGGATATCCTGGCGCGAGAGATCCGGCAGCAGATTATCAAGACCGTATCCCAAAACGGCGGACACTTGGCTCCGAGCCTGGGGGTGGTGGAACTGACCATCGCTCTCCACTATGTGTTCAATGCCCCCCGGGATAAGATCCTGTGGGATGTTGGACACCAGGCATATGCCCATAAACTGATTACCGGAAGGAAGGATCGTTTCCATACCCTGCGTCAGTTCGGAGGATTGAGCGGGTTCCCCAAGAGGGAAGAGAGCCCTTTTGACACGGTGAATACGGGACACAGCAGCACCTCTATTTCAGCGGGCCTCGGGATTTCAACCGCCAAATCGTTCAGAGGAGAACACGACAAAGTCATTGCCATTATCGGCGACGGTTCCATGACTGCCGGGATGGCATTTGAGGGACTGAACCAGGCCGGCGAGACGGAAAAGGATCTTATTGTGGTCCTGAATGACAACGCCATGTCCATTGCACCCAATGTCGGGGCCTTTTCCTCCTTTATCAGCCGGAAAATGACCGGAAAAAGGTTCGTCAGCTTCAAGAGAGAATTGGAGAGTTTCATCCGGTCATTGCCCGGAGTGGGTGAAAATATTCTGAACCTTGTGCGAAAGAGCGAGGATTCCCTGATAACATTCTTCACACCGGGTATGTTGTTTGAGGCGTTCAAGTTTAAGTATATCGGACCGATCAACGGCCATCGCCTGGATCTGTTGATTGAAACCTTCAAGAACATCAGCCACCTGAGAGGCCCGGTGCTCCTGCATGTTTTGACGGTCAAAGGAAAGGGGTACGGTCCGGCCGAGAAAGATCCGGCCCACTTTCACGGGGTAGGCTCATTCGAAATCGAGACGGGAACTGCTCAGAAGGATACCGTGAAACCTGCTCCCTCGTACACTTCTGTCTTTGGGCAGACGATGGTGGAACTGGGACAGAGAAGAAAAGATCTTTTTGCCATAACGGCCGCCATGCCTGAAGGAACAGGCCTGGCGGAGTTTGCAAGGCTTTTCCCGGAGCGTTTTTTCGACGTAGGTATAGCCGAACAGCATGCAGTTACCTTCGCGGCCGGGCTTGCCCTTGAAGGTTTCAGGCCTGTCGTGGCCATCTATTCCACGTTTCTTCAAAGGGCCTATGACCAGATCATACATGACGTCTGCCTCCCCAGCCTGCCGGTCATTTTTGCCATCGACCGGGGAGGATTGGTCGGAGAAGACGGACCGACGCACCATGGACATTTTGATATTACGTACCTGCGCAGCCTTCCGAATATGACGTTCATGGCCCCGAAAGATGAGAATGAATTAAGACACATGCTGTTCACCGCCCTGTTATCCAAGGGTCCGGTCGCTATTCGCTACCCCCGGGGCAAAGGCGTCGGGGTCCCTCTTGATGAGGAATTCCGGGAAATACCGGTCGGGAAGGCGGACATCCTGAAAGAAGGCAAAGATCTGCTCATCCTGGCCCTCGGGAGTATGGTCCATCCCTCTCTGGAGGCCGCAACTCTCCTGGAACGTGAAGGCATTTCAACCAGGGTGGTGAATTGCCGGTTCGTGAAACCACTGGACACGAGAATCGCAACATGGGCAGGAGAGGCAGTATCCGTACTGGTTGTGGAAGAAAACATTCGCCAGGGAGGGCTGGGAGGAGCGGTGCTCGAACTGCTGAATGATCTCCAGGTAGAGGGAGTGAAGCTGAAACGGATCGGGTTGCCGGACAAATTTGTGGAGCATGGGGCAGTT